>JAQTOL010000228.1 GCA_028748945.1 Paludibacter sp. | reverse complement strand
TACAATGTATTTTCATCCGTTTTATTTTAAAAAATGAGTTGTATAGAAACTTAAAAAACGCTCATCGCTTCACCTTAAATAATTATCACCATGAAATTCAGAAATTTTACTTTTCTTATTTTGGTTTTTTTTAGTGGACAAGGCTTTGCTCAATCCTACCAAAAAACCGACTTAGTCGTAAAAACAACGACTCAATCCTATCAGTTGGAAGTTCAGTATTTTAGTCCGACCATTGTTCGTGTATTAAAAACTCCTGAAGGCGTTACTTTGGAAAAGAGCAGTCTTTCTGTTGTGAAAACGCCTGAAAGAACGAACTTAGAAATCACGAAAGAGGGAAATATTGTAACTTTAAGCAGCAGTTCGATTAAAACGGTGCTGGATTTGATGACCGGACGGGTTACATTTTTCGATTTAAAAGGGAATCAACTATTTACTGAAAAAGATTATGGTACCCAGTTTACACCCACTCTTGATGTAAAAAAGCAAACCTTTACGGTCCGTCAGGCTTTTATGCTCGATAAAGATGAAGCCATCTACGGATTAGGACAGCAACAAAACGGGAAATTAATTCAACGTGAAGAAAGGATTATCCTAAAAAACGACAATATGAAAATCTGTATTCCTTTTTTCCAGTCGGTAAAAGGATACGGTGTATTTTGGGATAATTATGCCGCCACAACTTACACCGATAATATTCAGGAAACTTCCTTTGAATCGTTGGGTGATTGTTCCGATTATTATTTTATGTACGGCGCGAATGCCGACGGAGTTATTGCTCAAATGCGTGACCTGACCGGAGAATCACCTATGCTTCCCTTGTGGGCTTTTGGGTACTTACAATCCCGTGAACGCTATAAAAATCAGGATGAAATTGTCGGCGTAGTGGAAAAATACCGCAGTTTGAAAGTTCCTCTTGATGGAATTATTCAGGATTGGCGTTATTGGGGAAATGACTCCAGCTGGAATGCAATGAGTTTCGACAAAACCACCTACCCCGATCCGCAAGGAATGGTCAACAAAATTCACAATATGAATGCTCATCTGATGATTGTCGCCTGGCCGGGATTTGGACCCTTGACGGATCAATACAAAGAATTAAAAGCAAAAAAAATGTTGATCGATTTTGAAACATGGCCGCCAAATTCAGGGACAAGACCCTATGATCCTTACAATCCGGTTGCACGAAATATTTACTGGGACTACCTGAACAAGGGTGTTTTCTCATTCAATACCGATGCCTGGTGGCTGGATTCATCGGAACCGGATCACATCAATGTAAAGGAAAAAGATTTTGATCAGCCTACTTACCTGGGTTCCTATCGCTCGGTTATCAATGCCTTTCCATTGATGCATATTAAGGGAATTTATGAGCACCAACGCGCCACGACTTCCCAAAAACGGGTATTTATACTAACCCGTTCGGCTTTTGCCGGACAACAACGGTATGGAGCAAACTCCTGGTCTGGTGATATTGTTTCGAGTTGGGAAACGCTTCGAAAACAAATTCCTGCCGGCTTAAACTTTTCACTCAGCGGTATTCCTTACTGGAATGCTGACATCGGCGGATTCTTTTTGTGGAATTATAAAAATGCATTGCAAGATAAAATGTATCACGAATTGTATGTTCGCTGGATACAATTTGGTACATTTACCCCCATGATGCGGTCTCACGGCACCGATGCTCCGCGTGAAATTTACCAGTTTGGGAAACCCGGCGATTGGTCGTACGATGCCATTGGGAAATACATCAATCTGCGGTACCTGTTATTACCGTACAATTATGCTACAGCCTGGGGAGTTTCCAATCGGTCGGAAAGTTTTATGCGTGCCTTGATGATGGATTTTGCCTCTGATAAAAGAGTGCTCGACATCACAAATGAATACATGTATGGCCGTTCAATTCTTGTTGCTCCGGTTTTAAAACCGCTTTATGTCAGCAAACAGGAAGGGAAAACCATTGAAGACTTTAGTAACGTAAAAACGAAAAAAGTATATTTACCGAAAGGCACCGAATGGTTTGATTTCTGGACCGGTGAGAAATTCCAGGGCGGTCAGGACATTGACAAAGCGGTTCCGGTCAATATTATTCCTTTATTTGTAAAAGCCGGCACCATTTTACCTTTGGGACCAAAAGTGCAATATGCTTCCGAAAAAAAATGGGACAATTTGGAAATCAGGATTTATCCCGGTGCCGACGCAGAATTTACTTTATATGAAGATGAAAACGATAATTATAATTACGAGAAAGGGATTTATTCCACTATACAATTCAAGTGGTTCGATAAAACAAAAACCTTGACTATCGGTGAATGCAAAGGAACTTTTCCCGGAATGCTAACTACGCGCGAATTCAATTTTGTGGTGGTTGAAAGTGGTAAGGGTGTTGGAGATATATCCGCTAAAGTCAACAAAAAAATTGTGTACAAAGGAAAGCATTTGACTTTAAAATTATAATCCCTAATTGAAAACAAAATAATGAAAACTCTATCGAAAATGAAAAGAGAAAAAATATTTTCAGTTATTTTTAAACGTAATGGATTGTTTTTTATTCTTGTTTTTGTATCCCTTGGTTTTTTTTCGGCTTGTGATTCTGATGAAGTCGGAAGCAATTTGTACACCTTCACGGATAAAATGATGGGGGAATACCTGAATGATTCAACAGATTTTTCGGAATTTTCAGCTCTCCTGGATACGACAGGAGTAACTGGTCTCTTAAATGGCTATGGATCATACACCTGTTTTGCCCCATCCAATGAAGCAATGAAAAAGTTCTACCAGTTAAAAGGGAAAAAATCATTGAAGGACTTTCCTTTTGACTCCTTAAAAATAATTGCTTACGATCATATCATCGATGGTTCGGTTGTCATGTATTCAAACTTCATTGACGGACGTTTACCTCAACTATCAATGAGCCAGCGATATTTATCAATTTCTTTTTCAGATGTCGGTACAGCTTATGTAAACAAAACATCCAAAATAATCAGAAAAGACATATTAGTACATAACGGAGTAATTCATAAGATTGATGAAGTCCTTAATCCCACCCGTTCCGGAATTGTGGAAGCAATTTCCAATGATTCAACTTTTACTTTGTTCTATAAAGCACTAATTGCCACAGGGATGGCAGATTCACTTCTGATGATTAAAGATGATTCGTACGATCCGACACTTTACTCTTCTTTTATAAATATGAATACCGGCAGGGAGTTTAACAAGCAGATACCTACTTCAAGGAAATATGGCTATACTTTATTAATGGAAAGTAACAACACTTTGAAAGAGAACGGTATTATTGATTTAGCAACTATGGCAACGCATGCCAAACAGGTTTACGATCAGGTATATCCTGCAGATGCATCTGTCAGCGATATTACCGACAGACGAAACAGTTTGAACCGATTTGTTGCCTATCATATTATAAATAAACAAATTAGTTATACCAAATTTATAGACACCTATGATACCGGTAACATGCTGAAAAATAAGGATATGTATGAATACATTGAAACAATGTGTCCAAATACATTGATTGAGATAAAAAAAGACAGGCTGTTAAACCAAACAAATCTTATCAACTATTTACCTGAATCAGGGAAAGTGATCCATATTACAGCGAATTATGACAATGATGCAACAAATGGTGTTTATCATGAAATTGATGGTCTTTTGGAATATAATAAAGATGTATATAATGAATTATCAAATAAACGTCTTCGTTTTGATGCGGCAAGTTTTTTCCCCGAATTGACCAACAATGATATGCGTGGATTACCTGAACAAGGATTACCCACTGCTTTAAAAAACACCTTGTTTTTATTACCAAGAGGTTACATTGATCGGATTTCCTGTTCCGAACAAACGCAGGTAGGTTATCTGACACCATACGACGCATACATCGATTATGAAGGTGACGAAATATATTTGGAATCGTCAGCTGGAAAACTCTACGATTTTACAATCACAACACCTCCAGTTCCTGAAGGTACCTATGAAGTGAGATTCGGGTATGTTGCCAACGGTAATCGTGGGGTGGCTCAATTGTATATTGATGATATACCGTGTGGGGTGCCTTTAAATTTAAATAATCAGGCCAATAATCCTGAAATCGGATCCGAAACACCCGGAACTACTCCATCAGATCCTTTCGGTTATGAAAATGATAAAATGATGCGCAACAGGGGATATATGAAAGGGCCCGCTGTATTCAAAGCTGAAAGAACTGTTTGGTATAAGGCCGAAAGTGCCAGATATGAAACATCGTGCTTAAGAAAGGTCCTGGGAATCTTTCCGTTTAGTAAAGCAGGAACCCATAAACTTACCGTTAAGGGCTTAAGCGGTGGTCAATTCATGTTCGATTATCTGGAATTTGTACCAACAAGCGCTCTTGAGTTTGAGGATATATATTGAAAAATACAAACAATCTAAAACGTTTAATGATGAATGCATTATATTTTAAAGCTAAAAAGAAAATGGCGCTTTGTTTCATTCTTTTTTTGGGCATAATAACTTCTGTACAGGGAGAACAATTATCAGCAATGAGTCCTGACAAAATGAAGGATCAATCGGAAGTCACTAACAAAAAGGACAATTACAGTGCCTACCTGTTTGTTTACTTCACCGGAAACCGGAAAGATGAAGAACAAATCCGCTTTGCTTTAAGCGACGATGGTTATAATTATAAAGCGTTGAATAACAATCAACCGGTTATCAGTTCTAAAGCTATAAGTCTGACGGGTGGCGTCCGTGATCCACATATTTTACGGGGTATGGATGGTAAAACTTTTTACATGGTGGCCACCGATATGGTTTCAGCCAATGGCTGGGATTCAAACCGGGGAATGGTACTCTTGAAATCAAATAATCTCACAGACTGGACTTCCACTGCCATTAATATTCCAACGGCTTTCCCCGAATTTAACGACATTGATCGGGTATGGGCGCCCCAAACCATTTACGATCCTTCTGCAGGAAAATACATGGTTTATTTTTCCATGAAGAAAAAAGGAACTGATTACGATAAAATTTATTATTCCTATGCGAATAAGGATTTTACAGCGCTTGAAACCACCCCAAAACAGTTGTTCTACAGCCCGGATGGAAAATCGTGCATCGATGGTGACATCGTTTTTGCCAATGGGAAATACCACTTGTTTTTTAAAACAGAAGGACATGGAAACGGCATCAAAAAAGCAGTTTCGGATAAACTGACCGGGGATTGGGTATTGCAGGACAAATACCTGCAACAAACTACCGATCCGGTGGAAGGAGCCGGTGTTTTCAAACTGAATAATTCCAATTCGTGGATTTTAATGTACGATGTTTATACGCGGGGGCGTTATCAGTTTACAAAAAGCGATGATCTGGAAAACTTTAAAGTCATCGATCAAAATGTAACAATGGATTTTCATCCCCGTCACGGAACGGTGTTGCAGATTACCGAAAAAGAAGCCGAACGACTGAAAGCTAAATGGTTAACAGCAGCTCAGGTGCTGGAATCTGCTCATTCATCCTTACTGAATAAAATCAATATTGTGGTGGACACCGCAACAAAGAAGGTAACATTTCCTGTAAAAACTTCGACCAACTTAAGTTCATTCAATCCTGAATTCGATGCTTTTCCCGGAGTTAAAATCAAACCGGCAAAAAAAACCGATTTCAGCAAAGGCCCGGTTCACTATACGATAAAAATAAAAGGAAAGATTCCGGAATCTTATCAGATTGAAGCAGTAAAAAACCATAATCCGGTATTGAACGGTTATTATGCCGACCCCGAAGTGTTGTATGCCGAAAAAACAGGAAAATT
>JAQTOL010000227.1 GCA_028748945.1 Paludibacter sp. | reverse complement strand
GGCAAGTATTATGTACGTAAAATAGTTTACCCCTAACCCCTGAAGGGGAACAAAATTAGTTTCGTCTCTATACAAAACCTTGTATTTTTTCAGATGAAAATGAATTAGATAATTATAAATCAAAACTAACATCTCTTATCCCCCTTTAGGGGTTAGGGGTTATATTTAAATTATGGAAGAAGAAAAAATCACGGGATTACCCGAAAATGCATCCCGTGAATTGCGGGAAGGTGAAGAGTATAAACCATTACTGTCACCGGACAAGAATTATCCCGAAGTAAATATGCGTACCGTATTGTTGGGCTTGCTAATGGCTGTCCTTTTTTCGGCGGCGGCAGCTTATCTGGGCTTGAAAATAGGACAGGTATTTGAAGCGGCTATCCCTATTGCCATTATTGCCGTTGGACTTTCGAGTGCCGGCAAGCGGAAAAATGCATTGGGCGAAAATGTGATTATCCAATCCATTGGAGCAAGCTCAGGCGTAGTAGTTGCAGGAGCTATATTTACTTTGCCCGCTTTGTATATTTTGCAGGCTAAATACCCTGAAATTACCGTCAGCTTCATGCAGGTCTTTCTCAGTTCGCTGCTGGGTGGTGTGTTGGGCATCTTGTTTCTGATTCCTTTCCGTAAATTCTTTGTATCGGATATGCACGGGAAATATCCTTTTCCCGAAGCAACCGCCACCACACAGGTGCTGGTGTCTGGCGAAAAAGGGGGCGATCAGGCCAAACCGCTTATTATGGCCGGTATCATTGGCGGATTATACGATTTTATTGTAGCCACTTTCGGAACCTGGGCAGAAACCTTTACATCGCGCGTTATCCCTTTTGGTACCGAACTGGCCGACAAAGCAAAAGTTGTTTTTAAGGTGAATGTAGGTGCCGCTGTCTTAGGACTGGGTTATATCGTGGGATTGAAATATGCCGCCATAATTTGCGCCGGATCATTATTAATCTGGTTTGGTATTGTTCCGTTACTTCCTTTACTCAGCGATTCGTTGCTGCACACGCTGAATCCAAGTTTTACAGGAGTTTTATCCGACCTGACACCCGAAGTCATTTTCACCACCTTTGCACGTCACATTGGTATTGGCGGTATTGCCATGGCCGGTCTTATCGGTATTTATAAATCAAGAGGTATTATAGCCAGTGCCATTGGTCTTGCTTCCAAAGAATTCAAAGGCAAGGGAAACGTGATTAGTGCCGAAGTAAAACGTACGCAACGCGATCTTTCGATGAAAATTATTGTTATCGGTGTTATACTGGCTTTGATCACTACCTTTATTTTCTTCTTTGTCGGTGTGGTCAACTTCAATTTACTTTACGCTGTTGTGGGAATTCTGGTAGTTGCCATTATTGCCTTTCTGTTTACAACGGTGGCTGCCAATGCCATTGCCATTGTCGGGACCAATCCTGTTTCGGGGATGACGCTTATGACCTTGATTTTAGCTTCGGTGGTGATGGTTGCCGTTGGATTAAAAGGTACCGAAGGTATGGTCGCTGCTTTGATAATAGGTGGTGTGGTTTGTACGGCTCTTTCCATGGCAGGTGGTTTTATTACCGACCTGAAGATTGGTTACTGGATTGGTACTACGCCGGCCAAACAGGAAACCTGGAAATTTCTGGGAACGCTGGTCTCGGCAGCCACGGTGGGTGGTGTGATTATGATTTTAAATAAAACATACGGATTTACAGGCGAAGGTGCGTTGGTCGCACCACAGGCCAATGCCATGGCAGCCGTTATCGAGCCGTTAATGTCCGGAGTAGGAGCCCCCTGGTTTTTGTATGCAATCGGAGCGCTGATTTCCATCGTACTATCTTATTTTGGAGTGCCTGCACTGGCATTCGCATTGGGAATGTTTATCCCACTGGAATTAAATACGCCGCTCGTTGTGGGTGGTGCTATTAGCTGGTATGTATCTACACGCAGCAAGGACAAAGCGTTGAATACTGCCCGTCAGGAGAAAGGAACCTTGCTGGCTTCCGGTTTTATTGCCGGTGGTGCTTTAATGGGCGTAGTAAGTGCCTCCATTCGTTTTGGCGGTATTAATGTCATCAATACGCTATGGACCGAAAGTGCCGGAGCCGAATGGTTGGGACTTGTTATGTACGGTGCCATTATCGGTTACCTGGTTTGGGATTCGATGCGGGCGAAAGTGGAGAAAAAATAAAACGGAAAATTATATTCAATACCTGACATGTAGAGACGCATTGCAATGCGTCTCTACATGTTTTTATTTCCTCCGATTCACCAGATAAATTCCAACCAGCACCACCACTGCTCCGCCTATTTCGTGGATAGTAAGCACCTCGCTTAAAATTAGCACAGAGAAGATAGCCGTGAAAACCGTTTGGCTCAGCAAGCTGACTGATGCAATTGTTGGGCTGATGTGACCCAGAGCCTGGTTGATGGAAAGCCAGCCCAATACCTGAGGAACGATGCCTAGAGCAATTAACGCGTACCAGGTGGTGGAGTTAAAACCCCAAAGCGGTGTGGAAGTAAAAAGGCAGATGATACCCAGAACCACCGTGCTGCTAACCATCGAAATGGTGGTGAATGAAAAAGTATCGAGCGAAACGCGGCCTTTACGGACGGTAAGCAGATAAGCTCCGTAAAACACACTGGCAAGGATGGCCAGCATATTACCAGCATTCAGTCGGGCCCCCAATACTTCGTTGATGCCGATAATAATGGTAACGCCGAAGATAGAGATTGCTGTTCCAATCCAAAAGATTCTGGCCGGTTTTTGTTTCATAAAGAACATAGCTCCCAGACCCACCCATACCGGAGCCAGATTAGCCAGCAAGGTGGAAATGGTGGCTTTGGAAAGCATGATGGAAGTGTTCCACAGCGCAATGTCGCAGGCAAACAAAATGCCGCAGATAATGGCAATTTTAACCCCTTTACGGTCGGTGATGGGCTTTTTAAAATAAAGCCACACAGGAATAATACTTATTGTTCCAAAAAACAGCCGGTAAAATCCCGATCCAAATCCGCTGATACCGGCAATTTTCACTAAAATAGCCGACCATGAAATACATAGAATCCCAAATAATAATAACAGGTAATGAACCCACGGGTGATCTTTGTGCATTTTTATCATAAATAAGAGTCAGGAATCAGGATGTTAGAACCAAGAATTGCTTTAATCATACGGTCATTCCCAGAAATATCTTTTCGTAATTCTATCTGTTGAAATCCCAATTCAGTTAGCAATTCAACCGTTGCTTTCCCCGCAGCCCGATTAATTTCAAAATACAGTTTGCCATTTTGACTTAAATATTTTTGAGCAAAAAGCGCAATTTTGCGATAAAAAAGCAGCGGATCATTGTTAGGAACAAATAAAGCCACATGCGGTTCATTTTCCAATACATTTGGCAATATTTCTTCCTTTTCATTTTCCAAAACGTAGGGTGGATTGCTAACGATAATATCCCATTTTTCTGCAAAGTCCGGTGCATTTAGAATATCAATAACGGAAAAAATCACTTCCACTTTGTTGAGTGCAGCATTACTCTGTGCTGTTTCCAACGCTTTTTCGGAAATATCAAAAGCAGCAATTTCTGAATTTGGAAATTCATGTTTCAGACTGATGGCTATGCATCCGCTTCCGGTTCCGATATCAAGTATACTCAAATTGGCATTGCGGTCATTCTCAATTCGTATCCAATCCACCAGTTCTTCGGTTTCGGGACGCGGAATTAAAACCGAATCATTGACGTTAAAAACCAAACCGTAAAGCTCCGTTTCGCCCAAAATATACTGAATCGGAACCTGTTTTTGTAGTTTTTGAATAAATTCTTCGATTAATTGCTGTTGTTCCACGGAAAAAATTGTATTTTTGTTAAGGAAAATTTCCGAACGTGAATAACCCGTTAACTTCTCGAAAATTAAATAGGTGAAACTGCGGATTTCCGTTTCGGGATAATACCCCTGCAGTTGCGACTGTATATGTTGAATAGCAGTTTTCATCGTGCAAAGATAGTTTTAATATGCTAATTTCCCAATATGCTAACGAGTGCTTTGCTTTGATCATTGAAATTATGAATTGTGCATTATGAATTATGAATTGAAATTTATGTCCCGTTGTTTGCAGCTGGCCCGGATCGGGAATAGTTATGTTGCTCCAAATCCTATGGTTGGAGCCGTGTTGGTTTGCGAAGATGTGATCATTGGCGAAGGGTATCATCACCGGTATGGTGAAGCTCATGCTGAACCAAATGCCATTAATTCCGTTAAAGACAAAGAACTGTTGAAGAAATCGACATTGTATGTCAATCTGGAACCCTGTTCCCATTATGGAAAAACGCCACCCTGTGCGGATTTGATTGTCAGAAGCGGAATTCCACGTGTTGTTATCGGGACATTGGATCCAAATCCGAAAGTGGCGGGGAGAGGAGCTGATATTCTTCGGAATGCCGGAATTGAAGTTGAAACAGGCGTATTGGAAGAGGAATGCCGGGAATTAAATAAGCGTTTCTTTATTTACCAGGAACAAAAACGTCCCTATATTTTGCTTAAATGGGCGCAGACGAAAGATGGTTTTATTGATCGGATTCGAAGTGATGTATCCGAAACTCCTTTGATTATTTCGAATGAAATTACCAAACAACTTACTCATAAAATGCGTGCTGAAAACCAGTCGATTTTAGTTGGAGCCAATACGGTTTTGTTGGATAATCCGTCTCTTACCGTTCGGAATTGGTCGGGGAAATCGCCGGTTCGTATTGGTATTGACCGGTTGGGACGCATTCCGGATAGTTTTAATTTGCTGGATGGAAGTGTACCGACATTAATCTTCACGGAAAATGAGCGGGCCAACAAACCGAATCTGGAATTTATACAACTGAATTTTGAAAAGAACCGACTTAAAACGATACTGAAAAAAATCTATGAACGAAATATCAATTCTGTTTTGGTAGAAGGCGGTGCTACAATATTAAAAAGTTTTCTGGAAGAAGGATTATGGGATGAAGCCAATGTTGAAATTTCGCCCCGAACAATTCAAGAAGGTATACAGGCTCCCGATCTTCATCATTATCCGGTTTTAGAAAAGAAATTTGAAAAACATGATTGGTTGATTTATAAAAACCCGAATGAAATTAATTTGTAATAAAGATAAAATAGATTGGCTCTTAAATAATCTCATGCTATAAGTAAAATTGACTGTAAATTTAACCTTGTTTGATACTTAAAAAAAATCACCATGACGTCTATAGTAACCACATTGATTATAGTTCTATTTCTATATACTACTATTAGTACAATTTCGGTTTTACTTTTGGAGAATCGTAACCCAGTCAAATCCATTTCGTGGGTGTTGGTGCTGCTATTTATTCCGTTTTTAGGTCTGATTTTGTATCTTTTGTTAGGTCAGGATTATCGCAAGAAAAAAATTATATCCCAAAAAAGTATCCGCAGAGTAACCGATAGACCTGTAGCTTCATTTGATATCAATAAACTTGATATTACAATGATGACGGCCAATCAATTGAACCTTGTTAAACTATTGTATAAAAATAGTGAAGCAGCGGGCTATGCTGATAATAAAATAGATGTTTTATCGTCCGGAAAAAGTACATTTGAAGCTATATTCGAGGAAATTAAGAAAGCAAAAGATCATATTCATCTTGAGTTTTTTATTTTTGACGATGATAAAATTTCAAATCAATTACGCGAATTGCTCATCCAAAAAGCAAAAGAGGGAGTTCGTGTTCGGATGATTTATGATTACTGGGGGAGTTTCAAGTTGTCCCGAAAATATCTGAGATCGTTACATGAAGGAGGAATCTACGCAAAAGCATTTTTG
>JAQTOL010000226.1 GCA_028748945.1 Paludibacter sp. | reverse complement strand
ATCTATACTACAACCTGTAACATCTACTTTCGTTCCAGCAGGTGTATTTGGACATTTATCCAGATAATCAGCTACTCCGTCTCCATCACCATCGACCGGACAACCGGCTGCATCAACCTGAACATTGGGAGGTGTATTTGAACATTTGTCTAAATAATCAGGGATTCCATCACCATCCGTATCAACAGGACATCCTTTTTCATCCACTTTTACATCTATGGCAGTTTCAGGACATTTATCATATTTATCAGCAACACCATCATTATCTGTATCTTTCAGTTTCCCAAAACTAAAAATCAAACTGAATATGTGTTGACCGTAGGCGTCATTTCCTGCTAGACTGTAAGGATGAGCAGAAGATCCAAAATAATCTGCTCCACTGTTTTGATCGTGAACATCGCTACTGGTAAGAGTATATAGATACTGATATTGAATAGCAATTTTTTTAGTAATATTATATTTCAGTCCTACTCCAACCGGAAGAATTAAATCGGTTCCTCCAATTATTATTGTCGGATAAGGTTCTGCGGAATTACTGGTGGCATAGGTTGCTAAACCAAGTCCTAAAGAAAGAAAAGGACAGAAAGGAGATTCTTTCTTTAAAATATATCCATTATTAAATTTATATTGTGTAAACAACGAAGCATCAAACTTTCGTCCTGCAAACATATTTGAAGGATTTTTCCAGTAACCACAATCACCATAGGTTCCTTGCAGTCCCAGATTAAAAGATGGATTCACATAATAAGACATTGTTAATCCAATTCCGGGGTTCATTCCTTGCCTGAAATCAAAGATTCCATTTCCATAATCACCATTATATTCAGTTCTGAGTACACTAGCACCAACAGCAAACTTATTGTCTGCATTTTGTGCATTCGTAAATTGTAATGCAACTAATGAAATCATTAGTAATAAAAGCTTTGTTTTCATATATTAAATTTTAATCGTGAAAGAGTTTTCACTTTGCAAAGGTGAGAGTTTTATAAAATAAAAGTGTTACATAATTTCGGAAATAATTTATATAATTCACACGTAAAGTTATGAAATACTGACAAATCACATGAATTATGATTGAACATATCTGAAAAACAAGAACTGAATTTATAATTTAAATTTATAGTCATTTTATTCAGCCTGATCATAATAAATATCATAATTACGAAATCAATCAGATTAATTTTAAGATGTTTCTCACTAAAACCGGGACATTTGTGATACAAACATCCGGCTGGGAAACTACTTTTTCAGTGAATCATAACTTGAACTTGTATCAGGATATTGGGTAGTGTAAAAAAGAATTTCTATTTTTGTGAGCTTATCAATCCAACAGTTGAACTTTTCAACAATTATCAGTATGAAAAAACTAACCCTAATTTTTATGACAGTTATTTTAACGGCTTGTGGTGCTGAAAAAGCAACTACACCGAAAATTGATGATTTCAAATATTCAGTCGATAAATTTGCTGATATTGAAATACTTCGTTACCGTGTTCCTGATTTCGAAAACCTGAGTTTAAAACAAAAAGAACTTGTTTATTATCTTAATCAGGCAGCACTCGAAGGACGTGATATTTTGTATGATCAAAATAATAAGTATAATCTATGCATTCGCCGTACACTCGAAGCCATTTATTTGAATTATCCTGAAGATAAAAATTCGCCTGATTTTCAGCGAATGACAACCTACCTGAAAAGGGTTTGGATGGGAAACGGTATTCATCATCATTACTCCGAAGATAAATTTGTTCCTGAATTCTCTGAGAAATTTTTCATGGATGCTGTCCGGAGCATTGATCCGGCAACACTTCCTTTATTGCCGGGAGAAAGGCCAAACGATTTGATTAACAAACTACTTCCCATCATTTTTGATCCGACCATTTATCCGAAACGTACCAATCAGGCCGATGGTGTAGATTTAATTCAGACCTCCGGAAATAATTATTATTCAGGCGTCACTCAAAAAGAAGTGGAGGATTTTTATGGGAAAATGAAAAATCCGAAAGACAGCACGCCTGTTTCATTTGGGTTGAACAGCAAACTAGTAAAAGTAAACGGAAATCTGGTAGAAGAAACCTATAAAGTAGGTGCCCTTTACAGCGCAGCAATAGTAAAAATTGTGGGTTGGTTGGAAAAAGCGGCTACTGTTGCAGAAAATGACAAACAAAAAGATGTCATAAACACCCTGATAGAATTTTACAAAACCGGAAATCTGAAAACCTACGATCAATACTCCATTAAATGGGTAGAAGATTTAGCTTCGGATGTTGACTTTGTAAACGGTTTTACCGAAACCTACGGTGATCCGCTCGGCATGAAGGGAAGTTGGGAATCCATCGTTGATTTCAAAAATACGGAGGCAACAAAACGTACTGAAATTATCAGTTCCAATGCACAATGGTTTGAAGATCATTCACCTATCGATCCGAGATTTAAAAAGGAGAAAGTGAAAGGTGTTTCGGCAAAGGTTATTACTGTTACCATGTTAGCCGGTGATTGTTATCCGGCAACTCCGATTGGCATAAATTTACCAAATTCAAACTGGATTCGTCATGAATACGGCTCGAAATCGGTAACCATTGAAAATATTACCGAAGCTTACGATCAGGCATCACTGGGAAATGGATTTACCGAAGAATTTATGTGGAGTGAAGTGGAACGTGAACGTGCTAAAAAGTTCGCATCCATGACCAATAACCTGCACACGGATTTACACGAATGTCTCGGACATGGTTCAGGGAAATTGCTTCCGGGTGTTGACCCCGATGCATTGAAAGCATACGGTTCAACCATCGAAGAAGCCCGTGCCGATTTGTTTGGATTGTATTATATGGGTGATCCGAAAATAGTTGAATTGGGACTTTTACCGGATAAAGAAGCTTACAAGGCTGAATATTATTCCTACATAATGAATGGCTTAATGACTCAGTTAACACGGATTGAGCCGGGTAAAAACATTGAAGAATCGCATATGCGTAACCGCCAGTTAATTGCTGCCTGGGCATACGAAAAAGGGAAAGCAGATCATGTAATCGTGATGAAAAAAAGGGATGGAAAAACCTATGTTATTGTAAACGATTATGTAAAACTACGTCAACTCTTCGGGCAATTATTAGCTGAAATCCAAAAAATTAAATCGACAGGTGATTTTGAAGGTGGTAAAAATCTGGTTGAAAGATATGGGGTCAAGGTTGATCAAACCCTGCTTACTGAAGTTTTGGAACGATATAAGAAATTAAATCTGGCACCTTACCGTGGATTTGTCAATCCGGTTTACACCTTGGTAAAAAACAGTAACGGTGAAATCACCGATGTCTCCATATCGTACGACGAAAATTATGTAAATCAGAATTTGCGGTATTCGAAGGAATATTCAAGTTTACCGACTTTTAATTAATTCATTTCAGACCTCTCCCTATCCCGATAGCTATCGGGATAGGGAGAGGGACTTTGGTGAGTGGAGTGTTGAGAGTTATACGCAATATTTAATTCCTCTTAGTTTGCGCGAATTTATCAGTTCTCAAACTCTTCATTTAATTTTTTTAGAATTATCATCATCTTATCATCCATGGGCAGATTATCGTCCGTATGAATTATAAAATCCGTCTCATTCAATTTCAATTTATCCGACAATTGATGGGACATACGAGCCATTACCTGTTCCAGACTTATCTGATCACGTTTTAGAACCCGGGCAATCCGAACTTCTTCGGAGGCAGTCATAAATATAACTTTATTTGTAAAAACATTGAAACCGCTTTCGAACAAAATGGCCGATTCAATAAACAGGAACTTATCGGGTTCATGTATTTTTATCCAGGCCTTGAAATCCTCTGCCACTACGGGATGAACAATTGCATTCAGCTGAGCCAGTAGTTCTTGCTTTCCAAAAACTAATTTGGCCAATGAAGCCCTGTTTAGACCATGTTCTGTATAAATATCTTCCCCAAATAATTCAGTCAATTGCTTTCGTATGATTGGATGGTCATTTTGTAATCTTCTGGCTTCAACATCAGAATCGTATACAGAGTAACCTTCGGCACGCAGTTTATTTGACAAGGTAGATTTTCCACTGCCCATACCACCGGTAATTCCTATGATGATTGGTTTTCGCATAATAAATTGTTTTATTAATATGAAATAAACAATACAGAATGATCAAATCTTTCAACTTTCGGAAACATAAATTGAAAGTAAAACAATATATCTTTAGTCATAAACGAACGCAGCAGAATGTAATTCGTGTAATTCGTAATATTAAAACCCGAAACTAAATCCAACGGTTACTGTCGTATTTTTACCCTGCAAATATGCCGGAGTAAACATATCGAGATAACCCTGTGCTGTTTTCCGAACTTCGCCATCAATAGGGGTCGAAGTTAAATCATATCCCTTAATGTCACTGTACCCAATATTTATAATTGCGTAAGCATTATTAAACACTTCATATTCTGCATTAAAAGCTATCGTTTGATTGCTCCAGGTTATTTCACCTAAAACCGGTTGACTGATAATTTTCTTAATGGCATCAGCTCCGGCTGCATTCCTCCTGAGATAATCGTATTCATTACCATGTTTCGCATCCATAAACGACAGATTCAGGTCCAGTCCGCGAATGGGTTTATACTTCAAAGCCAGATAAATTTCCTGTGAATTGTCGCTTAAATAACTTCCCAGATTATATCCGTTCGAAGCCCAGGTTAAGGCAGGTATTGAATGCTTATAATTGATAATATTCGTTCGTGTAAATTCTCCGGTCAGGGATAAATTCTGAATCGGGAAATTGCTTAGGTTTGCTCCCAATTTATAGGATACGGGATTTTTCTGACTACTACCGGGCAGAAAACGTGAAAAATCAACTTCATCCAGATATACGGAAGTAAAAAGATGCAAATGTTTAATATTGCGGGAACTGAAATTAAAGAAAACCTGGGAATTCTGATTTTCAAGCCCCAGACCTTTTGTCATTGTATGATCTTCCGATTTATAAAAAGCGATTGGTATCAGATAAGCAACCTGTATATTTGCTTCGGCATAAATGATTGAATTTCCTACCGATAAATTCAGTTTCGGAATGGGTGTAAATGTAAACAAATTGGCAGCGATAAATTTATTCGCCATCCGATAGTGTTTTTCATTCACATTATCCATGTAATAACGAGTCGAATCAAGCACATTGGAGACCAACCATCCGTGAATGTATTCCATTTCGAACCATTTAGCCGGTTTCAAATGTAAAGTCAGCATAGGGAATGAAGGTGCACGACCGGAAAGAATATTGGAGCCATGATAATTGTCACCCCAAACCACATTATCTTTAACCAGCCCTACGGAACCCCAGTTCCATGCATATTTGATACCTCCGCGCGAATCACTGAAATCTCCCCCTGCGGAAGATTCCTTGTATTCACAGCCGGGATAATCATTCAGAAATCCCGGACTTGCCAGGGTATCTCCCTGAAAAGAAATATCACGAAGGCTTCCGTACACGCTCAAATGCTTGCCCATCATTGCCTGAAAATCCGCTCCATACCACCGTTCTGTAATATTTCCATTTTTATTATGCGTAATATGCATACCCAATAAAGGAGTAATACGAACACGTAACACAGTATCCCGGTAATAAAAGGCGGGTTGAAATACGGTAGTCTTTGAATACTCCTTACTCCAGATATTCAGTTTTGAATCGGGAAGTTTATTTTGTTCCAATGAAAATTCATTCAGAAAAAAATTCAGTTCATCTTTTTGACGTTTATTCAACTGCTGACTTTTGGTTTGTAGTTCGAGCAACTTTTGGGCAATAAAAACACG
>JAQTOL010000225.1 GCA_028748945.1 Paludibacter sp. | reverse complement strand
TTGATGGTCAGTCCAACTATCGGATGAATCATTGCCTGATAAAGCGTTGTCGGTGTGCGGTTTTTCTCTTTGATATCGGCTTCTTTTTTTGGAATTTTAATCGATGGGAAAGCCCGTAACATGTCTTCAGTCATCCATGCTTCGATACAGGAACCACCCCACGAACTTAAAATTAAACCTACCGGAACGTGTAAGGTTTCCTGTAACAAACGTCCGAAATAATAACCCGTGGCACTGAAATCGCGAACAGTTTCAGGAGTTGCAGCTTCCCATTTTCCGGTTACATCATGCTGGGCTTCAATGGTAGAATTGCGTTTTACGGTGAATAAGCGAATATCCGGATTTGTACTTTTCAGAATGTCCATATTGGAACCATCCACCGGTTGGTTTTTGAAACCCTTCATCGGCATTTCCATATTGCTTTGACCGGAACATAACCAGAGTTCACCAAGAATCAGATTATTTAATGTCAGCGTTTTCCCATCGCTGATTGTAAGCGAATATGTTTTGCCATCCGCTTTGGGAGTTTTGAAAGATGTTTTCCATTTTCCATCTTTATCAGCTACAGTTTTAACCGGATTTTTAGCCCATGAAGCTTGGATGGAGACGGTTTTATTTGCATCGGCTTTTCCCCATATATTCACCTGAGTACTTTGCTGAAGGAGCATGTTGTTTGCGAAAATAGCCGGGAGTTTGATTTCGGCGTGAATTGAAAATGCTGAAATCAGCAATAATGCAATTAGTTTTATTCGATTCATATTCTTTATTTTATTATTTACCTATAAAATCAATATAATTATCCTGATTAATAAGTTTAAATGTATGATTGGGATAATTAGTCGCAAAAGTGCTTGTTAGCTTGGCTTTTTTTGTAGTATTCCATTTAAATTCATAACAATTCAATATACCATCTTTATCTTCAATAAAATCAATTTCCTGTTGCTGTGTTGTTCTCCAGAAATAACAATTAGCGTAATTGCCTTCATAATTGTTTCGCTTTATACGTTCACTTAGTAAAAAGTTTTCCCACAAAGCACCAACATCCGTCCGTAAACCTAATGGATTTAGATTTGATATCAATGCATTACGCACTCCATTGTCATAAAAATATATCTTTCTACTCTTTTTTAATTCGTTTCTGATATTTCGACTATACGAATTCAGATGAAAAATAATATACGATTTTTCTAATAAATCAGTATAACGTAAAATTGTTGAATTATCAATTCCGATAAGTTGTGCAAGTTCATTTATTGAAACTTCACTTCCGACTTGCAAAGCTAATGCCTGCAACAACTTTTCAATAATTTCAGGCTTTCTAATATCCTGAAAATCAAAAATATCTTTGTATAAATAGCTCGAAACAATATTCGTTAACACTTCTCGTTCATCGCCTTGATTATTTACCACATCCGGATACATTCCATAAATCATTCGGTGTTCTAAAAGTCGACTTTCTTCCAACAATCCATTAGCGTTAACCATTTCAGCAAACGAAAATGGTAACATTTTATATTCAAATTTACGCCCGGTTAAAGGTTCGTTTATAGAATTTGAAAGCTCCAATGCTGAAGAACCCGTAACTACAACTTGTTTGTCAGGCAAATTATCAATCAATAATTTAAGCGTAATTCCAATATCTTTTACCCTTTGAGCTTCATCAATCATTATTAATTCAGCATCACCGATAATTGCTTTAAGTTGTGTTGATGTTGGCAATTCTAATTTTTTACGTATATCAGGTTCGTCACAATTCAGAAACAACAATTTTTTATCGGTTTTTTCTGAAATCAAATGAAGCAAAGTTGTTTTTCCGACCTGTCTTGGTCCTATAATAACTATGGCTTTTCTCTTAAAAAGTCTGGTAATTATTACTTTTTCTAATGCTCTTTCTATACTCATAGTCTGTATATTTTGAGCAAAAGTATAATAATATTTGGATATAACCAAAATATATCATAATATTTTGTGGTTATACCCATAAATTATTATGTTTTTTACTTTTGAATAATCCTCACCGGCCCGATCAATCCTGATTCCAATAATTTGTCTTCTTTCATTCGGTATTTGCCATTTGTCCAGATTCCAGGGAAAGGTGGTGTGCCTTTGTCGGAACCGTTTATGGCATTAGCCCAGGTGTTGGTCACTTCAATTTCAAGTGTATTAGTCCCTTTCTTTAATGCTTTGGTAATATCTACCTGATAAGGTGCAATCCAGGCCGTCCCACATTCAATACCATTGACACGAACGGTAGCGAGATTACAAACTTTACCTAAATCCAATAACACTTTTCCCGGCATATCGTTCCAACTGAAACTGCTTTTATAAACGGCTGTACCGGAATAATATTTTATGAACGGATTCTTATTTTTGCTCCAATCGAAAAGTGCAGATGTATCAATCAACTGATTGTTTTTAACGAAAGTAACATTCCATTTGAAATTTATATCTGTTGATAAATAACTATCCAAAGGCTGTAGTTGAGTCACCAGATTTGATGGAGCAGTACTTCCAAATACAATAAAAACAGATTCAAATGGATTAAGATTCAACGAAAGATCAACCCGACCGTTAATGTTTTGCCATTTGGCCGGTACACTTATTTCTCCGTTCACAGGATTCCAGATTTGCGGTGTTCCAGTTTTAATCCGGAATGAAGCACCAATTGTTTTATTAAAATCGTCCTGATTTGAAATGAAATATATGTCTGTATCTTTATTTCTTCGATGGGTCCATGCAATATTCTGTGGAACTATAAGGTCGGGTTCAAACCCTAAAGAAGAAAAATTATCACTATTCACGTATGGTAATTCAGGAACAACAACTCCGTATTGTTTTAGCATTTCAATTTTTGACAGGGTTTCCTTTGAATATTTTTTTTGATTGGGGAAAATCACAACTTTATATTCCGCGCCTCCCGGTAAAACCATTTTCCCTTTTTCAGTTTTTGCCAAATGCAACAAAGCATCTTTATTAAACGAATCGTACGCATATCCGTTGAGCGGATTGATCCAATTTTCAGGCTTCAAAATATTGTCGGAATGATTCACTCCTGCCGGCATTTCGGACATAGGTTGACCAACGTTGGCAAGCCTTTTTTGCTCACTTTCCACCCGTTCTTTTCCAATAATTCCCGGTAAAATATCAATGAGTTTATTCGGTGTCAAAGCCCGGCGGGGAACTTCCTCGCCAGTGAATACTGCAATGTCGGTAACCGGATGACCGTATTGTAAAAGAGCCTGACAACGACTTACATAATCCACGAAAGCTTTTCCCTGTTTCCACCAGGTTTGGTCGCGTTGGAAATACAGCCCCATCCCGTCAAGTGTAATTCCGGGAGCTTTATCCAGATACGGATTGTGAACGAAAATATGAAAAAATAATTTGTTAAGTCCCAACGCAAAATTCCGATCCAAAAGTGGTTTTATCATTGCCGGATCTTCGTCCCAATTGGTGCGTAATTCAGTAAATCCTTCGGCCTGAATAATGTTTTTTCCATAAATGTGCGCTCCACTAATAGCATCGAGCATATCGTTGGGTTTATCGTGTGTCGGACTACGTAACCAAAATTCACCCATGGGGCGGTCCACTTCTTTAAAATGCAACAACCCATCGCTTACCATCGTTGGTGCAACACATTCGGCAGTGGTTTCGCAACCGTAGGCTTTCGCATTTTTTACCATCACTTTATAAAACACCTCATCGATTAATTCTGCAATGGTGGTTCGCACATCACGCAAAACCTGTTCGGATTTTTGAACATTATCGATGGGATAGCCGGCCATTAAAGGTAAATAAGGCAGCAAATCATACCCACGACGTATACGAAATTCCTTTACAAAATTATCGCTCCAGTTTTGACTTCCACACTCCCAACTGTCGATGTGCATAAATTTCAAAACCCGATGTGCTAAGGTTGAATCAGTCTTAGTAAAAGCTGCACCGAACCAGTTATCAAATTGTTTTTGAACAGCTGCTTCGGAAAATTTATCACATTCCAGTCCTTTTCCACCTCCGCCGGTCGCATTGGTCATTCCGGTGGAAGTATGTCCCATTCGCAAAATCCGCCAATGACCTTTTGGGAGATTACAGGTTAATTGTCCGTTTTTAAAATACGGAGTCAGGTTGATGATTTTATTAACGGGAGTACATTCATTTGAAGGAATTTCCTGTGCTGATGTTTCCTGCGCAATTCGCCAGACAAAACCCGCTTTCCCTTCCCACAAATTAATACGTGGTTCAGAACTCAGGTGAATGGCTTTAATTTTCAATGTTGGTTTCCATTTGGCGGCATCCAAATCCTCGCTTCCCGGTTCGGTACCAACGGGTGTCCAGTAAAACCGAAAATATTTTGCAGTAGTCGGCGGTACGCTAAAAGTATTATCGAATCCTGTATTTTGCCATCCCTGACGAGGTGGAACAAGTTGTTTGATTATTTTATAAGTTACACCATCATCACTGGCAGTCACTTTCAACCGTTGCCCCTGAATGCTATATCCCGGCAATTCAATTTTTACTGTTCGAAGTGTAAATAGTTTTGTATATGTGTATTGAATGTAACAGGGATTTTCCGATCGAAAATCTTTGCCGGCTTCAGAAAATGGTTTCAAGTCCTCCGGATTATTAGACCTCACCCTAAATCCCTCTCCATGGGAGAGCGACTTTAAGACAGGAAGTGCATAAAGAGCAATATCTTCGTAAAAATTTTGGACGGTTTGAGGCTGACTAATCTGTAAGTTTAATATTTTTCCTCCGTTAATAATGGTATCGTTGAATACCACTTTTTGCATGGATTCGGCCGGAGTAATCCACGGACCACCTGCCAGTGCAAAACCATCGGTAATGTGCATCCCAAGTTTTAGACCGAGACTATCCGCTTGCTGCATGCTGTAACGCACCATTTCCCACCACTCAGGCGTCAGTTGAGATACCGGATTTGAATATTCAGAGCCTTCAGTTCCCCTGATTGTAAACAGGTATGCACCCCCTAGCCCAATTTGTTTCATGGCTTCAAGGTCGGCGTGGATACCTTCTTTTGAAACGGCACCATGCATCCAGTACCAAAATGTCCAGGGTTTGGCTTCGGCAGGCGGATGAATGAATTGGTTGTAAAGGGAAGATTGGGAAAAAACAGATACAGACAACAATAAAAATAAAATGACCCCCAACCCCCTAAAGGGGGCTTTAGCCCTAGCCCCTAAAGGGAAATTTTGGTTAGATTCAACCGGTATATTTTCTTCTTTTTTGTTCATGTTTTTTCATCAATCTAAAGTAATATTTCTTACTCCCCTTTAGGGGTTGGGGGTCTTTCTATTTAAACTTCAACACAATTCTTCCGTTTTGCTCACCGTCCACCCATTTTGGTTGAGCGGAAGGGCCGTTTAAATCAGTAGAGTTTACTTTGTTTCGCACAGCCGGAATTACGCTCAAAACGGAAATTCCGCTTTTTGGCAAGGTGTACAATAAGTTATCACGCCCATCGCGTGGTTCGTAAATACCAACATAGGTATCCGGTGTTACATTTGTTATGCTGATTTCGCCTTCCGAGGTTTTCAGATTCATCCAACTTACATGAGCAAAATAGCCTTTAAATTCAGGATAATCAAATGATTCTCCGGGAACCGGATCATTGTATTTATTCTCCCACAGATCATAAACCGGACCCTGAGTGCGGTTTTGCCACACCCGATACGGACCATCTCCCAGCCAACGTTTACTTAGTACTTTAGCTTCGGGATAATCGAATTTTACACCCATCATATCTACTACTGCACTGAAATTAAAGCTATAATCAAGGGTCATTGTACCATCAGGCGCAAT
>JAQTOL010000224.1 GCA_028748945.1 Paludibacter sp. | reverse complement strand
CCTGTCATAGCTGTTTGATTTAGCATTAAAATGGCAAAAAGTACCAATCCACAGTGGCTTGCTGAAGAATAAGCATTGATATATTTTAAATCGGTCTGGTGAATGGCAGCAAAAGCTCCGTACACAACACTAATTCCGGTTAAGATTAAGAATAACCAGGCCATTTCGTGCGCTGCTTCAGGCATTAAATAAATGGCAACGCGAAATGCGCCATAACCACCTAATTTCATCAATACACCGGCGTGTAACATTGATACGGCGGTAGGAGCGGAGGCATGACCATCCGGTGACCATGTGTGGAAAGGAAATAAAGCACCCAGTACTCCGAATCCCATAAATGTGAGTGGGAAAAGGTATTTTTGTGCTTCATAAGGAATATGCGTTTTTGCAATTTCCAGCAAATTCATACTGGTAGCACCCGACATATAGTAAATACCCAGAATCCCCACCAACAATAATGCAGAACCGCCCATTAACATTAATGTCAATTTCATGGCGCCGTATTCTTTTCGCCCGCTTCCCCAAACACCAATAAGTAAATACATCGGTGTTAAGGCGATTTCGTAATACATAAACATGGTAAACAAATCGGTGGAAATGAAGAAACCATAAACTCCAATGGATAACAAACTGTACCACAAGAAAAATTCTTTCGGTAGCGGATCAATTTTCCAGGAAGCAAAAACACCGGTGAAAACAATGATTGAAGTTAACAATAACATAGCAATTGATATGCCATCGACACCGACCGAATAATGGATATTAAAAGGTGCATACCACACAGTGTCCGCAGTATAAAGCATTTCTGCAACATTTCCAGCTGCACGATCGGTAAGGTACATATAAGTCAGCAATCCCGAAAGAATCATTAACAGTGTAGCTCCCGAAGCCATGACGAACTGAATTTGTTTCCTGCTTTTAGAAACATACAAGCCCATCATCATTAAAACGGGAATGAGTACGAATAAAGATAAAAAGTTCATATCTGAATAATTAATCAGCCCCTGATTCTCCTTTTCCGGAGGACAGGATAGGCCTTAAATAAATAATATCAAAGCTGTTATTAATAAAGTCCCTAACAGGAATACATAAGCATACTGCTGAACCTGTCCCGATTGAACTCCTTTAATTTTTTGGGAAGTCCATTGTGTTGAGCTTGCAAATCCATTCATTGTTGCATCAATCACATTCCGGTCGAACCAGGCGAGGGGACGGGAAATACTATTGAAGACGATTTTTTTAGTAATGAACATATAAACTTCGTCAATATAAAATCGTCTACTGGCTGCTTTGTACAAACCGGAGAAAGACTTAGCCAGTTTTTTGGGAATATCGCTTTCTTTTCTGTACATGAATGTAGCCAGAGCAATAAAGATAATGGCAACCAGAACACTAATTCCAGCAACCATATTATCCAGTTCAATATCATAATTCGCACGGTCGCTGGTGACAAAATGTCCAAAAGGAATAAATCCGGCAAAGACAGTTATTGTTGCCAAGAAAACAAGTGGAAATGCCATGGCAATAGGTGATTCGTGTGGAGTGTGTTCGTGTTTATGCTCTTTTCCCCAGAATATACCATAATATAAACGGAACATATAAAACGCGGTTAAACCTGCTGTAAATGTCATAAACGCACCCATATAAGGACTGAATTCGTAACATGCTGCCATAATCTCATCTTTACTAAAGAATCCGGAGAAAGGGGGTATTCCTGCTATTGCCAAACAGGCAATTAAAAATGTAATATGCGTAACAGGCATATATTTCCGAAGTCCACCCATGTGACTCATTTCATTACTGTGAACAGCATGAATAAGAGAACCTGCTCCCAGAAATAATAATCCTTTAAACATAGCGTGATTAAACAAATGGAACATACTTGCCATATAACCAAGCCCTTCGTGACCACCATTCCCTGAAACTCCCAGACTAACCATCATAAAACCAATTTGAGATATGGTTGAAAAGGCAAGTACTCGTTTAATATCTGTTTGAACACAAGCTATTGCAGCTGCAAAAAGCGAAGTAAATGCCCCTACATAAGCAATTCCGTGTAATACATGTGGGGTGTAATCAACATAAATAGGAAATAAGCGAGCTACCAAAAATACACCGGCAACTACCATAGTTGCTGCATGTATCAATGCGGAAACAGGAGTTGGACCTTCCATGGCATCAGGTAACCATATTTGTAAAGGGAACATAGCCGATTTACCTGCACCACCGATAAAAATCAGCGCCATTGCCCAGCTCAATGCAGAGAACCCCAAAAATGTTACACCTGCAAATCCTGAAAATACAGCTGGATTTGCTGATGTCAATATACCGAAATCGAAAGTTTTTGTATAAAATGAAAGAATCAGAATACCTATCAAAAATCCTAAATCGGCAAACCGGGTAACGATAAAGGCTTTTTTTGCGGCAGCAACTGCTGAAGGTTTGGTATAATAAAATCCGATTAATAAGTATGATGAAACACCGACAAGTTCCCAAAAAATGTACATCTGAAAGATATTGGTTGCTACAACCAGACCCAGCATGGAAAAAGTGAAAAGTGAAAGGAAGGCATAATAGCGTTCAAAACCTTTCTCATTTTTCATGTAGCCAAGGCTGTAAATATTTACCATTAAAGATATCGTTGTTATTACAACCAACATCATTACTGATATAGGATCCAATAAAATACCTAAATCGATGTGCAGGTATTCAGTGAAACGCAACCATTCCATATGAAAAGGAATGATTTTTTGGTAAACGCCATCCAGTCTGGCAGTGGTGAAATACTCAAAAGCAGTAAAATAAGACAGAACAGTGATAATGGTCAAAACTACCGTACCAATCGTTCCGGCTACTTTAGGCTTCCATTTCGAATCTACAAGTCCCAGTACAATGAAACTTAGTAAAGGAAGTAATAAAATTAATAATGTATATTGCATACGTTTTGTTAATTGTCCTCCCGATTGTTACCGGAAGTAAATGGTTAAATTGTCAATTTTATTTATTCTTTCATTTCGTCTAATTCCCCAACTTCAACACTTGTCAAATTGCGGTAGATGTTTATAATAATGGCAATGGCTACAGCCGTTTCACAAGCCGCAATGGCAATGGTGAAAAGCGCAAAAAAGAAGCCTTCCATTTGTCCCGGATAGAGGTAACGGTTGAATACCACGAAATTGATATCAGCCGCATTCAACATCAATTCAATTGAAATTAAGATCATTAACAGACTCTTACGCGATAAGAATCCGTATACGCCTGCAAAAAACATTATCAGACTTACGCCCAGGTATGCTTCCATTGGAACTGATCCAGATAGAAAATTTGTAAATAAATCACCCATGATATAGTTTGTAGTTTATATTATAGTTTATAGTTTATAGTTGGTTGTTCAGCCGGTTTATTTTCGACTTCCTTCTATTCACTTTCCACTAAATTAATTTATCGTTTCCTTGCGATCATAATTGCACCCACAATAGAAGCCAGCAGCAAAATACTAATGAATTCGAAAGGGAGTAGATACTCGTATTTTCCGGTTCCCATTAAAGTGTGACCGATATCCTGTACCTTCATTTCAGCAGGAACTACAAATGTGTAAACTTTTGATATATTCCAGTAAATGATGTGACCGCAAAAAGCCAGTCCTGCTAATGAAGTTATGCCTGCTACGATTCTTCTGTCTTTTCTTTCTGTTTTTGCATTTTCACCGGGCCGGTTGGTAAGGAGGATCGCAAAAATAAACAATACCATTACACCTCCGGCATAAACAGCTATCTGAACAGCAAAAAGGTAATGATAACCCAATAGTAAATACAATCCGGCAGTACCGATTAAAACGAAAAGTAAATACGTTGCGGAACGTATGATTTGTTTTGATGTAACTGCCAGAATAGAGAAAATAGCAATGATTGCTGCTAAAATGTAAAATATAATTTGTTCAGCCATATAACTCAGTTAATTCGTTTATTTGGTATATGTTTATTTGTTTTGAGCCTCTTTTGTAATACATTCTGTCGACTTTGTTACACTTTCTGTCGATTTTGGTGGTTTCACCCTTAGTTTCGAACCTTCATGATTCAACTGTTGAACTAATTTACTACGGGTAAATACGGCATTTTCGAATGTGTTTTCAAATTTAATAGCATCCGAAGGACAAGTGATTACGCAAAGATTACAGAAAGTACACATTCCGAGATCCCAGGTATATGTGTCAAGAATTTTTTTCTTCTTTCCATCTTCAGTTTCTATCGTTGCCGACAGCACATTAATAGTACCATTTGGACAATTCATTTGACATATACCGCAAGCCGTGCAGGCATGTTCATTATTTTCGTCGTGTGGCATGGTTAATTCAGCTCTGAATCGATCGGATATAACCAATGTGTCTCTGTTTTCGGGATATTGTTGTGTCACTTTTTTTGTCCACAGTTCTTTCCATGTCACACTCATACCTATTAGCAGTGACTTGATTCCTTTAAATAATCCTGAAAAATATTCTAAAATTGAACTCATCTTTATAATTAATAATTCATAATTAATAATTCACAATTAATTGCTAAATTTTTGTGCTTTAGTTCCCCTTTAGGGGTTAGTCTAAAATAAACCCGGGAATAAATCTGTCAGGGTTAAGCCGGTTAAAACAATAATAACCATAACCACAATATTTACCAGATTAATCGGTAATAAATACTTCCATTCCAGATTCAACAGTTGGTCAATTCTTAAACGGGGGAAAGACCAGCGAACCCATAAACTCAGAAATATCAAAACTCCCGTCTTGGCAAAGAACCAAACATAAGATGGTATGTACCACATTATTTGATTAAATGTTTCCAGACCATGTATTTGAATTGGCATCCAACCGCCCAAAAATACAGTAGTAGCAATGGATGCTATGATAAACATGTTCAGGTATTCAGCCAAATAGAAAAATCCAAATTGCTTACCCGAATATTCTGTATGGTAACCGGCTGTTAACTCCGATTCAGCTTCGGGTAAGTCGAAGGGTCCGCGATTTGTTTCTGCATGGCCTGAAATCAGGTAGATTACAAATGCAATCATAGATGAAATATGACCGTTAAATAAATTCCAACAGTATCGTTGTCCTTCAATCATTTCCGAGAATTGCATTGTCCCTGCCAGTACAACAATGGTCATTAACGCAAATCCGGCAGATAATTCGTAGCTGACAAACTGGGCACCACTACGCATGGCTCCAATCATGGAGTATTTATTATTACTTGACCAACCGGCCAGTAAAACTCCGATAATACCCAGCGACGAAACGGCGGTAACATATAAAACACCAATATTAAAATCAACAGCATGAAGAAATTTTCCGAAAGGAATGGCTCCGAAAGTTAACATCGAAGCTATAATCATAAAAAATGGTGCTGCAAAGAAAAGGAAACGGTCCGATCGGTTGATATGGATAATTTCTTTCAGCAAAATCTTGATAACATCGGCCACACTTTGCCATATACCATATTTACCAACGCGGTTAGGACCAAAACGAGCCTGAAAGAATGCTGTTATTTTACGCTCTGCATAAATCAGAATCATCGCGATGACTGAATAAGCAGCTAACAAACCAACAGCGACTAAAACAAATTCAATCAATAACACCCAAAATTCAGACATACTGCTTCTCAGTGCTGTATCTAACCAGGTTATCAGGTTTGTAAATTCTAGTGGTTGTGAATAATTTAATATCATAAATGAACGAATTACACGAATTAAAACGAATTTTATTCCTTATTTTGGGGTAGGGGATTAACGGTCAATATCTGGAATCACATAGTCCATAGAACCACCAATACCGATTAAGTCGGAAATTTT
>JAQTOL010000223.1 GCA_028748945.1 Paludibacter sp. | reverse complement strand
ATAGTACTTGTTTAAATCGTATTTATACTCTTGGGCCGAAGTATTAAAAGATAATACTGCTAAGAAGAAACATAAAATAAAACCTGTAATGAATGTCTTTTTCATAATACTTTAAATTTTTAATTGATTTAGAAGACTGAAAAACTTAAAATATTAGAAGAATGAATAAATAAGTGAAGCCGAAATGCCGCCATTTAAACCTGAAAATTTATAATCATTTGAACTTTGAAAGTTGCACCCGATTCCAGCACTGCCTGATAATCGAAATTGTGGTGAAAAATAATAACTGGCATTCAAATTAAATAATGTTGAAGATTGTAATATGTCTGGACTTGTTGTAGAACCGATCATATCTTCATATGACATAAAATAAAAGAATTGAGTCAGACCAACCGAGTAATTTGTCCGGGTGTGTGGATAATAACTGATATAATACCTACCTCGCAAATACGCATTATCAGAGGTGTATTTGCTATTTGTAGATGGATAATTTGCTTGTGCTAAAGTTTTTCTGTCATAGAGGGTCGAATTATAATTTAAGGACACATTGGCTGAATGTTGCCAGTTTAAGCTTACCGGTTTTTCATAATTGTAGGTAATCGATAATTCCCTTCTGAAATAATTGAAATAACCATGTGCCCATGTCAATGAATCGATACTGAGACTATTGTCTGAAGATAAAATCAGAGCTGGAGATAAGTTGATAGCAAATTCATGTCCCGACTTTCTGCTGTTTAAAGCTCCGTATTGCCAATAATCATACAATGTTGTAAAATAAGAAGCATCTGATTTTGTGAGTAGATGATTACTCACAAAAAATGAATCAACGGAAGTGATTTCATCTATCAAATGCAAGCGTGCATCAAGAAAACGCTTGTTTTTTACCCGGGATATTTGTTGAGCAAACCGAAATATTTCATCGTCTGATAATTGACGTGTCAATACTCCTTTTTTTGATAATTCATCGAGTAAATAAATGGCCTGACGTGCATCTTCGACCGATTCAATTCTCCCAAAACCCACTCCGATTGAACCTCCAAAACCACCATCGAAATTCTGGTTTCCGGCTTTTGTCTTAACGGAGTTGGTGGTAAAATGATTCATATTTCCATCCTCTCCAATACCTCCATGTATTCCTAACGATAAAAATAGTTTTTTGGGGTTGTAAAACCTAACATCGTAACCGATGTTTAAATTGGTTGTTGATTGAGTGCCAAGAAATGAATTATTGATATCATTTAACTTTCCTCTACCCGAAGACTGCCCCTGAAAACTTCCATTTACTTTAAATTGTGACACCAGCTTACGAGTATTTTTATACATTACAAATGTAGAAATTAATGAGCCATTCAAGGTGTTATTGTATACAGAATCATAGGTAGAAGTTTGATTATTAAAGCTACCATTGCCGTTGAACGACACATCCAACTGATTCCGCACAATATCAGGCGTATAGTACTTGTTTAAATCGTATTTGTACTCTTGGGCCGAAGTATTAAAAGATAATACTGCTAAAAAAAAACATAAAATAAAACCTGTAATGAATGTCTGTTTCATAATACTATAATTTTAAGATTATGTTTCTTCTTTAACAATAACCGTTCCGTTAAAAACGGGAATGTGTTGTTAAATGTTTAATTCGCAATTATTGGCAATTTTATGATTTATATTATTGTTATTTAACGGTTATGTTCAATGATTGTTGCCTCATTTGCCACATTCAACGTGCTGAATTTTCGTTCTTTCCCCTTTATAAAATTTTGTCTCGCTTTCAGCTCAATGGTCCGTATTTTATCTTTATACAGGTTATAACCATTCATTTTTACGATATCCAGTTCGGCATCAGAATTATCATCCCAGCGACGGCACAGGTAGATGGAATTAAAAATCCGTCCAATCTGGTACTCCCTGCTTATATGCAGACCCAGCGCATAATCTTCTCCATAGCTGGTATTTGGTATTTTTATTTCTCGGAGAACGGGCGTGTAAAAGGCTCGTGGTGCTCCGAGGCCGTTAATGCGCATGGCATTATTCCGTCCATTTTCTGCTGTCCATTCTTTATGGTCTACAAGTCCGGGCGCAATTACTTCCCGGTTAAAATTAATCATGGTGTAGGACCCGATAACCATGGCGCAGTTTTGTTCGTAGAAAGCATCGACAATTGTTTGCAGAGTATTCTCATTTTCATATACATCGTCACTATCGAGTTGTACGGCAAATTTTCCACAGTGAAGTGAATCCAGTCCAATATTCCAGCAACCGCCAATGCCCAGATCGGACCGTTCCGGGATTATATGAATCACCCGATTGTCCTGTCTGGCATATTTCTCAATAATTTCGGATGTTCCATCGGTGGAGAAATTATCTACGATAATCAGATTGAATTTGAATCCTGCTTTTTGTAACAGAACCGAATGAATGGCATCTTCAACTGTTTTGACACGATTTTTTACAGGTATTATTACCGATGCTTCAACCGGAAAATTACTTTCGTCGAATGAAATGGTTTTAAATTCGGGAGCCAGGTAGGCCCCTGTTTTCTTTAAATGATCGGTACAGGCAATTTCCATCTCTTTTTGAATGGCCCGATTCTTAGGTTCCACATAATCAAACATTTTCTCCCCGCTTTTTCGGGTGTCAAACTCAATTTCAGAATATAAATATTCGTTGATATGGATTAAATCGGCATGTTGTGAAACCTTTAATCTTAAATTATAAAGTCCGGCATGTTCGTATTTTTGGGTTGTTTCGTCAACTGCTTTTTTCAACGATGACGTGTTATAGAAAAGTACCGATCCAAAATTGAAATCGTCACGTAAACTGCCTTCCTGATAATCGATCAAGGGTAAATTGGAACGAACTCCGTTTGAAATCTGGTAATAATCGGAATAAATTAATCCGGCTTTTGTTCCATCGGCTATGTGAAAGAACCGCTCCAATGCATATAATCCGAGTTCGAGTGTCGTGTCTTTTGTGTAAATCAGTGTAAATCGGGTATCCGATTTTTCAGCTATTTTACGTACGGTGTCCGAGCTATGCAATGAGTCAATTTCGATTCGACTGCAACCTTCTACAGTTGATTTATTATCCGGTTTGGCAAGCAGATAGACCGCTTTTACCAGATTGGATTGTAATAAATGCTGAGCTGTTGTGGTTGCCTGAGTCACATCGGAAAACGAAATAAAGCAATTAATTTGTTTCATGTTTGAAGTTCTATTGTTTCTTAAAATAAAGTTTTGTCGGGTAAAGTATTATAATGGAATGTATTGTACAAATGCTTCAATGGCTTCGTATGAAGCCAGACCGAGTTGTGAGTAAAGTTCGGCTGTTGACCGGTTTCTGTCTTCAGACCGTTGCCAGAAAAGGCGTTCGTCATTTCCCATAAATGGAGCGCTTTCCATTTGTGATTGATGGCGGAGAATTGCATTCCTTTTGTTTCTTAATTCTTCTGGACTGATTGGAACAGCCATCTCAATGTGATCAATTTCCCACTCTTTCCAGGCACCACGATACATCCATATCCGGCAATCCTTCATCCAGCTTTCATTTTTCAGATCATCAATGGCGGCTAAAGCGGCATCCAAACAAACTTTATGAGTTCCATGGGGATCGGCCAGATCTCCGGCAACATAAATTTGTTGCGGTTTCAGATCAGCAAGTAAATGTTTTATTATCTCAACATCTTCTTCACCTAGCAACCCTTTCTTTATCGTTCCGGTTTCATAGAATGGAAGGTTCAGAAAATGAATATTTTTCGAAGCTAATCCCATGTACCGGCAAGCTGCTTTCGCTTCTCCACGACGTATCAATGCTTTCAATTCTAAAATTTCACGGGAATCCAAATCACCTTCTTTTTTGTCCTGCAAAATGAATTTCGAAAATTGTTTATATTTTGATTCCAACAATTGATTTTCTCCATCATATATATCTTTAAATCCTTTTAAAAAAGCAAGAAAGCGTATGACCTCATCATCGGCCACAGCTATATTTCCGGAAGTTTGATAGGCTATGTGAACATTGTGTTGTTGATCAATCAGTCGTTTAAATGTACCTCCCATAGAAATTACATCATCGTCGGGATGTGGACTGAAAATCAGTATGTTTTTAGGGAATGGTTTGGCACGTTCGGGACGATTTGTATCATCGGCATTTGGTTTTCCGCCCGGCCAGCCGGTAATGGTATGTTGCAGGTCATTAAAAATGCGGATATTCACGTTATATGCCGAGCCGTAAACCGCCAGCAACTCACTCAATCCGTTTTCATTATAATCTTTGTTTGTGAGTTTAAGAATCGGCTTTTTTATCTTCATACACAACCATACGATGGCACGCCGGATAAGTTTGTCGTCCCAATCGCAGGAGGTGACCGACCACGGGCGGCTGATACGGGTTAATTCGCCGGCGGCAGGTAAGTCGATTACTATTTTCACATTGGAGTGTAATTGTAAAAATGAAGCAGGGAATGAATCCGACATAGTCCCTTCAATAGCATCTTTTATAACCGTCGATTTATGTTCTCCCCAGGCCGCTAAAACGATACGTTTAGCCTTAAGAATTGTTCCCACACCCATGGTCATAGCGCTTATAGGCACAGCATCAATGCCGCCGAAGAGGTCGGATGCATCTTTCCTGGAAATATTGTCGAGTAAAATCAGTCTGGTTCTGGAGTTTGATTGTGAACCGGGTTCGTTAAACCCGATATTGCCGGACCGACCGATGCCCAGTATTTGAAAATCGATTCCACCGTATTCCGCAATTTTTTCTTCGTATGCTGCACAGGCAGACATAATTTCCGATTTATCCAGTGTGGCATCTGGTGAAAATATATTTTCGGCTGGGATATCAATATGGTCAAAAAGCATGTCTTTCATTTGTAAAAAACATCCCTGTGTGGAAATTTTCAATGGGTAATATTCAAATAAATTAAATACAACAACATTTGAAAAACTTAAATTGCCTTCTTTATACAAACGAATAAGTTCAGTATATATCCCGAAAGTTGATTTGCCATTTGTTAATCCTAAAATGCATTTTTCATTCGCAGCTTGCTTTTCTTTTATTAAGGCTGCAATTTCAAGAGCGACGTTGAGTGCTGCTTCTCTTTCGTTATCAAAAATCTCTGTGTTAATTTTTTCATATCTGGTAACACGTGATAATTCAAAGACATCTTCCGGTTGAAAATATCTTTTTGGAACACGCATCAATGTTATTTGCGAACTCAGGTTTGTTCTCATAGAATTTTCCTTTCTGCACAAATGGGTGCTTTTTGGGTTTGTTTTGAGGGCAAAAGTAGTAAAATATTCTCAATGTTCAAATTTAATGCAAACGTTTGCAGAAAAAATCACTTTTTTATCGATTTTCTTTGGTCGGGTCAATCATTTTGATTTAATTTGCAGTAAAATTTATGTAAGAACTCTTAAAATTATAAATTATGATCTTGATTGCCGATAGTGGCTCGACAAAAACTCATTGGTGCGTGACCGAAAACGGGGTGGTTTTAAAACATATATTAACAAAAGGAATCAATCCTTTTTACCAGACCGAAGCCGAAATTACCTGTGAATTGGAGTTGTATCTTTTCCCTGAGTTGAAAGGTGTAAAGATAGACCATGTTTATTTTTACGGTGCAGGTTGTTCATATCCCGAAAAGAAGATTTTGGTGGGAAAAGCACTAGGCACTTATTTCAAAAATATTGTTATCGAGATAGAAAGTGATTTGTTAGGAGCTGCACGATCGTTATTCGGGGATACAAAAGGGATTGCGTGTATATTAGGTACAGGATCAAATTCGTGCTTATATGATGGTAAAGATATTATTGAAAATGTATCTCCACTTGGATATATACTTGGTGATGAGGGGAGTGG
>JAQTOL010000222.1 GCA_028748945.1 Paludibacter sp. | reverse complement strand
CAGTTTTGGCACACGAAGTAGGGCATTACAAATTAAAACATACGCTGATCAATTTTACGGTTTCAATTCCGACAACATTAATTCTCTTTTTTGTTTTTGGATTAATACTCCAAAGCGATGCATTAGCTCAGGCATTAGGGGGTACAAAGGCTTCATTTCACCTCAGTGCACTAGCATTTAGCATTTTATATTCACCCATTTCGTTGATTTTAGGTATTGCCACCAATGTACTTTCAAGAAAATTTGAATATCAGGCCGATGCATTCGCAGCCAAATACGGATATGCCACCCAATTACAATCGGGATTAAAGAAACTTTCAGCCACATCATTAAGCAATTTAATGCTACATCCGGTATACGTATTTTTTCATTATTCTCACCCGACATTATATCAACGTATAAACAAACTTACCGACTAATGTTAATTTGTAAATGAATAAACTGTAAATTGATACACTATGTTATTAGGAATAATGGGTGCCATGCCCGAAGAAATGGACAAAATAATCGCTTCAATAACGAACAAGCAGATAGAAGAAAGTGGCAGCCGGATATATTATCGTGGGGAATTGTTTGGACAAGAAGTAGTCGCAGTATTTTCACGCTGGGGTAAAGTTGCAGCAGCAGCCACCGTTACACATCTTATTTTGGAATATAAAGTGGACCGGATTATTTTTACAGGTGTTGCCGGAGCCATTTCACCAGAATTAAATGTAGGTGATGTTGTTATCGGACAACGTTTATTTCAGCACGATATGGATGCACGTCCGTTGATGCGCCGGTTTGAAATTCCGCTTACCGGAAAAACGTCTTACGAAACTCCTCAACAAAATGTGGACACAATGGCTCAGGCTATCCATAATTTTCTAAAGAATAACAAAGAATTCAGAAAAATTCTGATAGAAAATAATATACCAAATCCTAAAATGCTGATAGGTGATATCGCAAGTGGTGATTTATTTATTTCAAGCTCGGCAATGAAACATGCACTGATAAAAAATTTACCATCAGTGGTTTGTGCCGAAATGGAAGGAGCAGCAGTTGCACAGGTTTGCGACGATTATGAAGTTCCATTGGTTGTAGTACGTGTCATTTCCGATACAGCCGATGAAGAGGCCCATGTATCGGCTATCGGATTTGTAAATCAACATGCAGGCGATTATTCACTCTCAATTATTAAAGAATACATTCATTTAATTTCAAAATAGTAATATTGTTAACCTTTTGAAAATAGTTATTTATAAAATATAATTATCTAATAATCAATTTATTTACTAATAATCAATCATTTAATTTTTATGGAAAGTAAAATTTTCTTTTTAGTGCCCACTGCGGCAATCATCGCGCTTGGTTTTGCGTGGTATTTCTTCAAACAAATGATGAAGGAAAGCGAAGGAACCGACACAATGAAAAAGATTGCCAAGTACGTCCGGGAAGGAGCCATGGCATATTTAAAACAACAGTACAAAATTGTAACAATCGTTTTTGTGATTATTACAGCAATATTTGCCATTATGGCTTATGTACTTGGAATTCAAAACCCATGGGTGCCTTTTGCATTCTTGACAGGTGGTTTTTTCTCCGGTTTAGCCGGATTCTTCGGAATGAAAACAGCCACTTATGCTTCGGCGCGTACTGCACATGCTGCACAACGTTCGTTGAACGATGGGTTGCGTTTGGCTTTCCGTTCGGGTGCTGTTATGGGTTTAGTAGTTGTTGGACTTGGTTTACTTGATATTTCAATTTGGTTTTATGCCTTACAATTTATTATTGGTAGTTTAGATTCTGTTACAAATGGTCTTATTGCTGCTGATCCTTCAATGAAATTAGTTATTATCACCACTACGACTCTTACTTTCGGTATGGGTGCTTCAACTCAGGCCTTGTTTGCGCGTGTTGGTGGTGGTATTTTTACAAAAGCCGCCGATGTTGGTGCTGACCTGGTTGGTAAGATAGAAGCAGGAATTCCAGAAGATGATCCCCGCAATCCGGCAACTATTGCCGATAACGTGGGTGATAATGTGGGTGACGTGGCCGGTATGGGCGCTGACTTGTACGAATCATATTGTGGTGCAATTCTTTCTACTGCTGCACTTGGAGCTACTGCTTTTAAAGGTATGGGCTTAGAAACACAGTTTAATGGTGTTATTGCTCCAATGATTATTGCTGCTGTGGGTATCATTCTTTCTATCGCCGGTATTTTCCTTGTAAAAGCAAAAGAAGGTGCTTCTCAAAAACAATTATTAGCTGCTTTAGGACGTGGAGTAAATGCCAGTTCTGTACTTATTGCCATTTTCTCATTCTTTATTCTTAAGTATTTAGATATACCTAATTACCTTGGAATCTGGGGTTCAATGGTAGCCGGTTTGTTAGGTGGTGTTGGAATTGGAAAAATTACCGAATACTTTACATCATCAGGCTTTAAACCTACTCAAAACATTGCTGCGTCAACAAAAACAGGTCCTGCCACCGTAATTATTTCAGGAATCGGAACAGGAATGATTTCAACTGCTTTTCCCGTATTAATTGTTGGAACTTCTATTATTTTAGCTTTCTTGTTTGCATCCGGCTTTAATTTTTCTAATATCAGCATGGGTCTTTACGGTATTGCTATTGCTGCTGTGGGTATGCTTTCCACGTTAGGAATCACACTGGCGACCGATGCATACGGACCAATTGCAGATAATGCCGGTGGTAATGCCGTAATGAGTGGTCTTGGTGAAGAAGTTCGTAAACGTACCGATGCGTTGGATTCATTAGGAAACACTACTGCTGCAACCGGAAAAGGTTTTGCCATCGGATCGGCTGCATTAACTGCTTTAGCTTTAATGGCTTCATATTTGGAAGAAATTAAAATTGCCATGGGACGAATTCCTGAAAAAGTAGCTAAGTTTGCCCAGTTTGCTTCATTAAACAAATTTGAGAACTTAGACATTCATCACGCCACCATACCTCAATTGATGCAATATTTCCAGGTCGATTTAATGAATCCACGGGTATTGGTTGGTACTTTTATCGGATCTATGGCTGCATTCTTATTCAGCGGTTTAACAATGAATGCAGTAGGCCGTGCTGCACAAAGTATGGTTGAAGAAGTACGTCGTCAGTTCCGCGAAATAGCAGGTATTCTTGAAGGTAAGGCAGAACCAGATTATGCACGTTGTGTGGCTATCTCAACAAAAGGAGCTCAACGCGAAATGTTGCTTCCATCCTTATTAGCTATTTTAATTCCCGTAATTACCGGTGTTATTTTTGGTGTTTCGGGAGTAATGGGATTATTACTTGGTGGTGTTTCAACCGGATTTATTCTGGCAATCTTTATGGCTAACTCAGGTGGTGCATGGGATAATGCAAAGAAATTCATTGAAGAAGGAAATTACGGTGGTAAAGGTTCAGAGGCTCACAAAGCAGCTGTAACAGGTGATACAGTTGGTGATCCATTTAAAGATACTTCAGGTCCATCGTTGAATATTCTTATTAAACTTATGAGCATGGTTTCTATCGTAATGGCCGGTTTGACCGTTGCATGGAGCTTGTTCTAAATATCTGTTTTCCCTGAGGGAAACTTTAGTAAATAAAATCCGGCGTTTGCAAAAGTAAACGTCGGATTTTCCATTAAAATTGATTGTATAAGTCATTTTTATTGACTACTTTTGTGCTTTGAAAGTAAGGGTGTCAAAATGTTGTAAAACAGTATAAATATGCTGACACAAACTAACTTTTCCAAAAGTTATTTGTTTTAAAATCAACGTTAAGTAATATATAACAATTTAATTATTGAATTATGAGTAAAATTTCAGATGTAGTTAAACCGGGTGTGGTTACAGGAACTGATTTACAGTTTATTTTTCAGGTAGCCAAAGAAAATGGTTTTGCAATCCCTGCAGTCAATGTGGTTGGTTCTTCAACCGTGAATGCTGTTATGGAAGCTGCAAAAAATGTAAATGCACCGGTAATGATTCAGTTCTCTAACGGAGGTGCTGCATTCAATGCTGGCAAAGGTCTAAAAATGGAAGGACATCAGGCAGCCGTACTTGGTGCAATTGCCGGAGCAAAACATATTCATACCTTGGCAGAAGCTTATGGTGTTCGTGTTATTCTACATACCGACCACGCAGCTAAAAAATTACTCCCCTGGATTGATGGTTTGTTGGATGCAAGTGAAAAGAATTTTGCAGAAACAGGAAAACCTCTTTTCAGTTCACATATGCTCGACCTTTCTGAAGAACCAATCGAAGAAAATATTGCCATCAGCAAACGTTACCTTGAACGTATGAGTAAAATGGGGATGACACTTGAAATCGAACTTGGAATCACCGGTGGTGAAGAAGATGGTGTTGACAACAGCGGTATCGATAACAGTCTTCTATATACTCAACCTGCCGATGTATACTATGCTTACACAGAATTAAGCAAAGTTTCTCCAAACTTTACCATTGCAGCTTCTTTTGGAAATGTACATGGTGTTTACAAACCGGGAAATGTGAAGTTGATGCCGATTATTCTTAAGAATTCTCAGGAATATATCAAAGCAAAAGATGGATTGTCAATTGATCATCCGGTAAATTTTGTATTCCACGGTGGATCAGGTTCATCACATGCTGAAATTCGCGAAGCAATAGGTTATGGTGTTGTGAAAATGAACATTGATACAGATACTCAATGGGCTTACTGGGATGGTGTTCGTGGTTTCGAAGCTGCTAATCGTCCTTATTTACAAGGTCAGATTGGAAATCCTGAAGGAACTGAAAAACCGAACAAGAAATTTTACGATCCACGTGTATGGTTACGTAAAGGTGAAGAATCACTTATTGCCCGTTTGAAAGTTGCTTTCGAAGATTTGAATGCTATTAATAGCCTTTAATCAATTTAAAAATAATAATTATTGATATGTAAAAAAGCCGTTTTGGACAATTCCAAAACGGCTTTTTTTATGAAGTAGGAGTGAAGCTCTGTTTTTATTGCTCTGATAAAAATGAAATATACAATTCTTCCACTTTTGATCTTGCCCAGGGAGTTTTCCGAAGAAATTTCAGACTGGAATTAATACCGGGATTATTATTGAAACAATTGATTCGAATACGGGAATCCAGTTCTTCCCACCCATAAAAATCCACCAATTGTTCTAAAATAGTTTTCAGGGTAATGCCGTGTAATGGATCGTTTACTTGCTCTTGGTTCATTTTTATATAATTACAGAAATCAGTTTTAGTTTCAAATACGAACTCTACAAATAAAAATTAGATTTTATTTCAAAGCTTTGGTATCAATAGCCCATTTCTTTCGCCATTCAGGGTATTTATCCAACACTTCCTGGGGTGAATATACATACCAGCCATAACCGGCGCGTCTTTCACGTGAAACTTCGGCCAATGAATAGACTATTTTACTGTCACGGTCACAAAACATGGGTCTGTGTGTCTTCAGTTCATAATAGCGGGTCCAGATTGGAGGAGCGGTTTTATCATTTACCACCACTTTATCTGTTTCAGACACGCGATAAGTTGTAACAACCTTTGGTGCTTTTATAGTTACTTCTTTGGTATTGTAGATTTTTGATTCCTGAAACCAACGAACTGCATTTTGAATGGCATCAATGATTCCCGTGGTTGGATGATCAATACTCATCAAAAAAATTACTAAGTCGGCACTTTCTTTATTACAGATACTTGCAGGTTCAAATTTACGCGCCCATACCGGTTTTAAAGTTACTTCATCGTACTGTTGACACCAGGCCGTAGGCTTACCATCATCATTAATCTGCGTCTCAATAATGCATTCCAATCCTTTATTATAAGCATCCCCTAATTTTTCGCGCATCACAGAATCAATGAAATCATATTGGGG
>JAQTOL010000221.1 GCA_028748945.1 Paludibacter sp. | reverse complement strand
ATTTAATTGCCGGATTCAATTGATAAAGTCCTTTTTGTGTAGATATTACACTTGAACCGGACTTATAAACGGCTTATAGCAATAGAATTTCCACCGACTTAATAATTTTAGTATACAATGATATCAAAATCTGATGTTTTTCCTATCGGGCAAATCAATAAACCTCACGGGGTTAATGGTGAAATGTCTTTTTCATTCACTTCCGATATTTTCGATCGGGAAGAAGTTCCGTATTTTGTTTTTGAAAGGGAGGGGATTTTAGTTCCTTTTTTTATTGAGGAATATCGTTTTAAAGGCAGTACAACCGGATTATTGAAGTTGGATGGTGTAAAAACAGAGGAGCAGGCGAGGGACTTCTATGGTCTGACGATTTACCTTCCCAAGAAATTTCTGGAAAAAGTGGAAGATACTGAAATTGAGCTGGATTATTTTGCCGGCTTTAGTCTTGTTGATGCCGAAAAAGGATTGCTCGGTGTTATTTCGGAGGTGGATCAAACGACAGACAACGTCCTTTTTGTGATTCCGACAAAGGAGGATGAATTACTGATTCCGGCAGGCGAAGAATATATTGAAGAGATTGACCATGAGAAGAAAATTATTTATGTACGGTTGCCGGAAGGATTGCTGGATTTGTAAAGCTTACCTAATTCTACTTTGACAGAATTAAAATATAAATTATAATTCTTCGAAGACGATAGTATTTTACATCCCCTTTAGGGGCTTGGGGCGGTAAAATATTAGTTTAACCGCCCCTATCCCGATAGCTATCGGGACCCCTGAAGGGGACTTGAAAGTTAGTACCGTCTCGTATATCAATATTGATAAAAATAATCTGTCAAAGTAGAACTAACTTAAGCGATAGACTATTTTAGAGTGAAGTTGTCTTGACTTTTATCCCGATAGCTATCGGGAATCGCTCCTCCGAAGCTCTGGTAATGCTCCTTTAGGAGCAATATTAGGATAGAAAAAATATTATTGATTATGGAGGGGCGTAGCCCTGATATCTATCGTTTAAGATGTCAGGGCTAAAGCCCCTTTTCACGTATCATTTTATGCTGCTAAGAAGATTTCAGGGCTACGCCCCTTACTATCAATCCGAAAAAACACAAAATACATTTAATGCTTGCAGGAGTGTGTTCATTGTAGATAATCATTTAACTCAACTTTCGCAAGTCGTTAATTGATTGATTTCAACCGGATAAAGAAAATACATTCCCTGATGATCAATTGGATAAAAGAAATTTTATTTTTATAACTTCACATTCTGACCTCTCCCCTATCCCGATAGCTATCGTGGACCTCTCCCGAGAGAGGGGAACGGAGCACCGCAGGTAGGAAACTCATCACACATTTATATATGTTTTATAATGTGCATATTACACTTACGAATTTGAATCATATAATTTAAAATGAATCTCCGCAATTAAGCAGAGTCTTAAATGATTTTAATTTGAAAAAGAAGGGCGTAGCCCGGAAATCTTCGTAGAAAAAAATATTATTGATTATGGAGGGGCGTAGCCCTGATATCTATCGTTTAAGATGTCAGGGCTAAAGCCCCTTTTCATGTATCATTTTATGCTGCTACGAAGATTTCAGGGCTACGCCCCTTACTATCAATCCGAAAAAACACCAAATACATTTAATGCTTGCAGGTGTGTGTTCATTGCGGATAATCATTATGATTTATATTTGTCGCTCGCCTTTCTTTGCTTATTCAAAGAATCATATAATCATCCAATGAAGTTAATTATTAGTTTTATTTTTATGTGCGTCCCAATGGTTTCTACTGCTCAGGTTTGCAAAATAACAATTCAACAGTTTGTTGATCTGGAGTTAAAACATAATGAATCTCCGCAATTAAGCAGAGTCTTAAATGATTTTAATTTGAAAAAGAAGGGCGTAGCCCGGAAATCTTCGTAGCAAAAAATATTATTGATTATGGAGGGGCGTAGCCCTGATATCTATCGTTTAAGATGTCAGGGTTACGCCCCTTTTCATGTATCATTTTATGCTGCTACGAAGATTTCAGGGCTACGCCCCTTCATATCAATCCGAAAAAACACAAAATACATTTAATGCTTGCAGGAGTGTGTTCATTGCGGATAATCATTTATCATATTTAAAGAGTTATTATATTGTTTTCAATATAGTAGCTCTTTTTTTACGATTTATAGTTATAATATAAATTAATTTATTATTTTTGCCGGATAATTTAAGATAAATGTAACCTGAATCATACTATGGAAACTAACTATCTCAATTTATCAACCAGTCTGTTGTTTTTCATACTGGCCCTGATTTTGTTTATCAGGCACTCACCAACCAAAGGTCCGAATAATTTTCTGGGCGTGCTTTTCCTGTTAATTGCTGCTTACTACGAGCTTATTCACCTGCATTTTCAGTCCGTTAATTCGAACAATTTTACTCAACTTACGAATTATCTCCCTCTCGAGACATTCGTGCTGATGTTGATGAGCCCGTGTCTGTACTTTTATGTGCTAATGCTGCTCAACAGACCGGTTAAAATCTACCGATGGAGCAGTCTACTCCAAGTTATACCCTTACTACCTTGTGTGCTGTTTAATGTGCTGTTTTATTTCCGACCGGTTGATGAGCGGGTAGACTGGTTGATACGGAATTTTTATTCCGGCAGCATGGAAATGATCCTTATCAATGCCGTATTGTATTTGCAAATTATTATTTATCTTTTTATCGACTATCGGGCAATCAAAAAGCAACTTAAAATATCGGTTTATGTTGAGAAAAACGGATTTAGAACCAATATCACATGGGTCGAACAATTCTTACGGATTAATATTATCGTTGCGCTCATAACCTTACCATTCTGTTTCTTAATAAACAATGAACGAACCAGCCTGTTGATAGGACAGTTAGCCATGAATTTCGAATTCATTTTTCTGTTTATCTTAACAACCCTGAAAGCCGGCATGCTGGAGACCGAAAAAGTGGAAGTAAAGAAAATTCCCCGACAGATCAATGAAGAACAAGCTGTACAATACTGGAAAACGCTTACAGCCTATATGGACAGTTCAAAACTCTACCGGGATGGAGCCTGTTCGTTAAGCACCCTGGCAGAACCTACCAAAATATCCGGAAATGAGATGTCCCGCTTGCTTCATGAATATGGAAAAACATCTTCCAGCAAATTTATCAATAAATACAGACTCGAAGAAGCCATCGTTTCCCTGCAGGATAAAAGTAAATACCGGAAAACCATTGATACCATTGCTTTAAATTGTGGTTTTGGTTCACGCAGTTCATTTTACAGAGTTTTTAAAAGGGTTTATGGCATTAGCCCCGCCAAATATCGAAAACAATTCCGTATAAAACCCGAAGCATAGCAGCTGAATAGGATGGCGTGCCTGATAACCGGCAAAGGGTGCCGGTGCTTCCGGAATCTTATCCCCCGTCGGAGTCCCGCCGGCTGCCGGCAGGGAGGAGATAAATCTGACAGGGATAGAATGACCCTGTCAACCTGTAAATGAATCGGATAGAACAGCTTCCGGAGATTCATCTGATCGTTTTTGTCGCAATTTATAAAATGAGACAAAAATTTCAACCCACCGCTTTGCCCCGTTTGCAAACTTTAACATTGCTATTCCTGTTTTTTCCGGTGTTTGATAGTAACTATGTAAGTGCAAGAAATTCAATGAAATACAGCTGCCTGTAAAGCCGGAAAATGGTCCGGTTCCCGGCTTCAGCCTTGAACCCGGTTAACAAAAATGTCTCATTTCTTGAAATGAGACATTTTCATTCCCGTACCTATCTATATTTGTGCTCAAAATGTTGATGCCGAAACCGAACGGCTTATCCGGTTTCGCCAATACAGGATCGGGAAACCGGAGTGGTTTTCCCTTCTTTGACACTTTACCGATTGCTGATGCAACTTTACTGATTGGTCACGCAACTTTACTGATGGCTGATGCAACTTTACTGATTGCTGATATAACTTTACAGATTGGTCATGCAACTTTACTGATTGCTGATGCAACTTTACTGATTGCTGATGTGACTATACTGAACGATCACGCAACTTTACTGAAGGCTGATGCAACTTTACCGATTGGTCACGCAACTATACCGATTGCTGATGCAACTTGAAGGATTAATCGTTAAAATGCAAAAGAGAGGCTGTAAAATTCACTCTTTTATTCAATATAAATTGATCGTAATATCAATATAATCAGTTAACTAGATTTAATTAACCATTGTCCTTCACCGGACAATTAAAAATTTGTAAATTATGGGACAAGAAACATTTAGTATTCATTCAGGGCCTACCGCCCAACATGAATTTGCAGCCAATGCTTTAAAGTTAGTTACCGCCAATGCTGTGGCCTGGGGTATACCCGAAGCAAGGGTTACGAAGTTGACCGCTTCGTTTAGCGATTACGATGCCAAATTTGCCATAACGAGTAATCCCTCCACCCAAAGCCCGGCAGCGACAGTTGCCCGCAATACGGCGTGGGATGTAGTTAAGGTTGATTTGAATGATGTGTACAAGCATAACTTGTTGAACAACGATGCCATTAGCTCAGCCGACAAGGATACGCTTCATATTAACGTGAGTGGGGGAGGGAAGTCCATTACTCCGGCTCCCACTACTACACCGATTATTTCATTGACATCGGAAGAAATAGGAGCCTTGCGTGTGATTTATTCCGATTCGTCGGCTCCGGGTACGCACTACAAACCGGATAATGTGGTATTTTGTGAACTGTGTTACAAGATAGGTGGAACCGCTCCGGTTACTCCCGCCGAATGTAACGAAAGTGCCAATATCTCACGTTCACATGCAGCTCTTCAGTTTACGCCCGAAAGTCGCGGCAAAACGGTCTATGTCTTTGCCCGCTGGGTGAACCGGAATGGTAAAACAGGTTCATGGAGTGGTATGGTGACTGCATTGGTACCGTAAAATCCAGCACCTCACCCTAACCCCTCTCCTTCACTTCCCTTTGGGTACATTCTTCCTAAGGTGAGCGAAAACGGAAGTTGAAGTTCAGGAGAGGGGAATAGAGAAAAAAAGGCGGAGCCGGTTCTTAATTGTTCACGCAATTAAACCGGCTCTGCTTTATTGTTGCTGCCCCTGAGGCCGGTTTGGAATAAATTTCGTAATTTAAATTAAATTTTTTGTAAACTATACATAGATAATATGGAAAAATGTAATTATCTTTGGATTTTTATTAATTTGGAGACAAGCATCAACCCGTTAATAAGTTGGAACTGCTTAGTTGTGTTATTCTTAACTGATTCTATAACAATACTATAAAATAATTTACACCCTAAGATACAGGTGATATATACCCGGTAAGCCGGGCATATCCATTTTTCAACTAAGTATATTCACGGGTTAGCGGTAATAGTAAAAAAAAACTTGCTCTATATCATTTAAATGCGGAAAATCGCAAAAGCTAAAAAGTAATAAAATTATGAATCAGACTTCTCCTCTTGATATTTGGGTTTCAATAGCACAGATATTAACGGCTTTAATTGCTTTAGTTGGTATTGGCTTGTCTTTTTGGTTTTCGATAAAGACTTTACGTGAAGTTCAAATTGAAAGAGTTATAAGCCAAAGACCCTTTTTGCTATTTGATTACGGAGGATTTAAAACCCTAATTGAATTTATAAAACATGAAGATAATAAACAGTATATTCAAGCTTATTGGCCAAAGATTAATGAAAATGGAGGAATCCATGTTCCAACAATTGGTAAATTGAAAAATTACGGAAGTGGCCCAGCAATAGATATCAAATTAAAATGGATTGTCGAAGAAGTAACTATAAAGGGAGAGCGTTTTCTAATAGATGATAGTAAAAGAAAAGAACTGAAATATTCTGAGAAAATGAATATAAATCCTATAATGACAA
>JAQTOL010000220.1 GCA_028748945.1 Paludibacter sp. | reverse complement strand
AGCGGTAGCCAATCCTACTCCTACTCCAATTGAATATTACACATTTTATATGGTTAACAAATCGACTTGCCAGTTGACGGTTCCATACGGTTCACTCCTAAAATACCTGAGTTCGGCCTATTGGAATGAGTTTGTAAAAATTGCAGAAGGTAGTTTCATCGACACCTCCACCCAATCACCAAACCCAAATGCAATTAAGATCTATTCGAAGGGAATGAATCTTATCATTGAAGGATTATCAACCGGCGAACGGGTCGAAGTGTATACCATTAGCGGCATAAAGCTAAAATCCGTTGTTTCGACCGGAAGTATCATCACAATAGCTCTTCAGAAAGCATCTATTTACCTTGTGAAGACCACCCGTGAGGTACGTAAATTTGTATTATAGAAGATTCGCAATTCTTTGATAACAGGATATTATAAGCTGTTCACTGAGCAAACCGGTTATTCTGTTGAATTCATTTTTATAGCAAACCGGACTTTATTATCTTTGAATCAATTAAAACAGTAGAACGGGAGTTTGAATACAAACTTTTATGATTTTGCCTGAATACTTTTTAATCTAAACCTTAACTACTTATCTGTGTTTTTCGGGTAATTTTTGATAATAGCATATTCCGATTAAAATCTTTTAAAAGGAATATGCTATTTTAATGCTAAAGTTAATCAACTATTATTCTGTACTTTTGTATTTAAACCGGATAACTGACACAATCAAACCATCCGTTTAATGAATATGGCATTTAACTGATTTTGTTTGAATAAAGAATGATATTTTTTTATCTTTGAAACAAGTAAAAAGCAGGTTGATTTTAAACCGACATAAAATATAAAAAACAGAACTATGAAACTCAAGAAAAATATTGCAACGAGCGAAGAAGGATTTATCTTCAATCCGTCAACAGGTGATTCTTTTTCAGTCAATCCAATTGGAACAGAAATTCTGGCATTTTTGAAAAAAGATAAACCGTTGGATGAAATAATTGAAATCATGTGCGAAAAATACGATGTTGACCGAAGCATTTTTGAAAAAGATCTGGATGACTTTACTTCTCAATTAAAAGAATATACCATACTTGACTAAGATTATGAATAAGAACTCATCAAAAAATAAAGTCATCGTTATTGCGGTAACCGCATTAAATGCCATTGACAGTCCGGGTCCCGGAGTTGCGGTTATACGTGCCATTCGTGAATGTCCAGACTTTAAGGTTCGTATTATCGGTTTATCTTACGAATCCCTCGAACCGGGTTTGTACATGCACGATCTGGTCGACAAAACCTATCAGATACCTTATCCTTCCGGTGGCACCGACAGTTTAATGAACCGGTTAAAATTCATACACGAAAAGGAAAACCTTGACCTTATCATACCGAATTTCGACGCCGAGCTCTTCAATTTCATCAAATTAAAAGATAAGTTGAATGAGATGGGCATTCGTACATTCTTACCCGATATGGAGCCTTTTGAAGCAAGGGATAAAATAAAATTATACGATTTTGGAAAAAAACACGGATTATTGGTGCCAAAAGATAAGATTATTCACAACGTAAAAGAGCTTTCAAAAGCGATTGACGAATTTGAATTTCCATTGGTAGTGAAAGGAAAATTTTACGACGCAATTATTGCTAAAACAGAAGAAGAAGCTGAAAACGCCTTTTATAAAATTCAGGCAAAGTGGGGTCTTCCGATTATTATTCAGGAATTTATTAAAGGAACTGAAATCAATATTGCAGCATTGGGAGATGGTGAAGGAGTTACAATCAGTGCCATACCCATGCGAAAGCTTTATATTACCGACAAAGGAAAAGCCTGGTCTGGTATAACGCTGGATGACGAAAAATTTATTGATCTGGCAAAGAAATTCGTGAAGGTAACCAGGTGGCGTGGAGGTTGTGAACTGGAGGTGATGCAAACAGGTGATGGAAAATCATATATTATGGAAGTAAATCCCCGTTTTCCGGCCTGGATATATCTCACCGCTGCTTCAGGACAGAACCAACCGGCTTCGCTGGTAAAAATGGCGATGGGAGAGAAAGTGGAACCATTTACAGAGTATGAAGTGGGAAAAATATTTGTCCGGTATGCCTGGGATTTAATAACCGACATAAGTGAGTTTCTGAAAATTTCGGGAAATGGAGAACTTTAACTAGTTTATAGTTTACAGTTTATAGCATATAGTTTAAAGAGAGGAACTAATTATGAAAAAAGAAAGATATGAAAGACCGGTCATTCTAAAAATGAATACCGGCTTAATGAATAAATTCGGGAAGAAAACAGATTTTGAAGCGGTTACTCATATTGAGAGTGTTCCGGTAAAGAGTTTATTGAGCGATTACGGGTCACCTTTATTTGTTATTTCCGAAAAACAAATCCGGCGCGACGTTCAGAATGCCATTCGCATATTCAAAACCCGATATCCGAAAGTGCAGTTTGCCTGGTCGTACAAAACCAATTACATTAGTGCGGTATGTCAGATATTTCATCAGGAAGGTTCCTGGGCGGAAGTTGTTTCGGGTTTCGAGTACGACAAAGCCATAGAGAATGGGGTTCCGGGAAATAAAATCATTTTTAATGGTCCCGATAAATCCGACGACCAGTTAGTTCTGGCTGCCCGGAATAATTCTTTAATTCACATCGATCATTACGATGAACTTTATTCATTGATCCGCCTGAGTGAAGAGCACTCGCTGAAACCACGCGTTGCCATCCGGATCAATATGGATACCGGTATTTATCCAAAATGGGACCGGTTTGGATTTAATTTCGAAAACGGTCAGGCGTGGAATGCCATAACCCGAATCATTAACTCCGCGAATCTTAATCTTGTAGGACTTCATTGTCATATCGGGACATTTATGCTGTCCCCTTCGGCTTATGCCATTGCAGCCAGAAACCTGTGTGAACTGGCATGGAGTATCAAAGAAAAATACAACAGGAATATTCAATACATTGATCTTGGAGGTGGATTTCCTTCGGTGAATACACTCAAAGGAGCCTATTTACCCGGATCCGATACAGTTCCTTCCATCGATCAGTTTGCCGATGCGATTACCGATGTGATTCTGGGATACGGTTTTAAACAAGATGAATTGCCCTTGCTGATTTTAGAAACGGGTCGCGCTTTAATTGACGATGCAGGGTATTTACTGGGAACGGTTCTGGCGACCAAAAGACTATCGGATGGTCGGAGAGCAACCATTCTCGATTTCGGATTAAACTCCTTATTTACGTCTTTGTGGTACGAACATAAAGTCAGTCCGGCTCAGGCTTATGGTGATTATACGGAAGAAATGGTTTTATACGGCCCCCTTTGCATGAACATTGATATAGTTCGCGAAAGTATTATTTTACCTTTGCTCGAAAAAGGCAATCAGGTGGTTGTCCATAAAGTCGGTGCCTATAATATGACTCAGTGGATGCAATTTATTACCCTTCGTCCCAATGTTGTATTGATTGACAGTGAGAATAAAACGCACGTCATTAGAAAAGCTGAAACCCGGGAATATATTGAATCGATGGAACAAGTCCCTGAACATTTAAAGGAAAACCCGCTTAAATAAATTATCTTTGATTGTTCCTGAAATTTAATCAACAGTTTTTTTGCCAAATGATTTAAATAAAGAAGTCGTCTTGATTTTTTATAATGTCGCTCCTACGGAGCTTTTTATTCATTGAAATAAATATTCTACCATAATATCGCTTCTCCGAAGCTCTTAAAAATGCTCCATTAGGAGCAATTCCCGATAGCTATCAGGAGGTAGTAATATATGATTATATAGTTTTTTAAGCTCCGAAGGAGCGACATTATTTTATCATTAAAAAGTCAAGACGAATTCAAAACAATAATTGATTCCTGCTTCCAGCATTCAATAAAAAAAGGAAAACCATGCCATTAAAAAACACATATAATACATTTCGAAACGTTATTCTTCCGGCAACGATGAATAGCTATTCGATGATTTTCTTTTTTAATAACAAACTGTTTGCTACGGTTTTATTTTTTGTATCCTTTTTCAATTTCTTTGCCGGGTTAAGCGGCTTATTAGCTGTGCTGTTGACTGTGCTAATTGCAAATTCAATGGGACTGGATCAGTTTTCACTCAAAAAGGGAATCTACAGTTTTAATGCTTTATTAACCGGAATCGGCATGGGGACTTTTTTTGATCCGAGCCTCGTGTTTTTTGCGCTTCTGGCACTTTCGGCATTGCTAACCCTGATTTTATCGGTCACGCTGGGCGGTTGGTTAGGCAAATACGGATTGCCTTTTCTGAGCATTCCCTTTATAGTTTCCTTTTGGTTTATCGTATTACCATCGGCTCAATTTGAGAATCTGGGACTCACCCAGCGAAGCATATTCTGGATAAATGATATGTATGCCATGGGTGGCAGTCATCTGTTGAATTTATTCCAAACGCTGGACACCTTGCCAATCAACAAGCTGGTAGATATTTATCTTCGGTCGATGAGTTCCATCTTCTTTCAGAGCAATATCATCGCCGGATTAATTATTACCATTACTTTACTGATTTGTTCAAGAATCTTTTTCTCCTTATCCATAGTCGGGTTTCTGGCAGCTTATTTATTCGCACAATTTTCGGGCTCCGAGGCAGCCAGCATCACCTATTATAATATCGGTGCCAACTACATGATGGTTGCCTTTGCCATTGGCGGGTTCTTTATTATTCCATCCCGCTACTCGTATATGTGGACGGTTTTATTGATCCCGTTGACTTCCCTGGTATTGTTGTTCTTTTACAAATTATTCGGTTTTATACAATTACCGGTTTTCTCCTTACCCTTTGCGTTTGTAGTTATTCTGTTTCTCTATTTTCTGAAACTCCGCAGCCATCCTACAAAATTAATCCTGACACCGGTTCAGTATTATTCTCCCGAAATAAATTTGTACACCTACAATAACAATAAAGCAAGGTTGTCCCATTTCCTTTATCATCCCATTTACTTCCCGTTTTGGGGTGAATGGACCGTTACACAGGGACACGACGGGGAATTTACACATATTGGCGACTGGGGGAAGGCTTTCGATTTTATGATTTTGGATGACGAAGAAAAAACCTATAAAACGACCGGGATAATTTGTGAAGATTATCATTGTTACAATAAACCGGTACTGGCACCGGCCGATGGATTTGTGGAAGAAATCATTGATAATATTGACGATAATGAAATAGGAAAAATAAACACGCTGAATAATTGGGGAAATACGATTATTATCCGGCATATGACTGGCGTTTATACACAAATGTCCCATCTGAAAAAGAATACATTCAAAGTTTCAAAAGGCAATTTTGTGAAACGTGGCGATGTGCTGGCTAATTGCGGGAATTCCGGCCGTTCGCCCGAGCCCCACTTACACTTTCAGGTACAGGCAGCCCCGCTATTAGGGTCCAAAACAATTGATTATCCTTTTGCCTATTATTTTGAGAAAACAGAAAAGACACAGGAACTCCGGCAGTTCAGCAAACCCCTTGAAGGAGCCAAAGTGAGTGGCATTTTTGAAAATAAATTATTCCGGAATGCATTTGATATATTGCCAAACACGAGTTTACGTTTCCGCTACCTGAATGAAAATGGGTTGGAAGTGATTGAGAAGTGGGATTCATACACCGATGCATACAACAATAAATACCTGTATTGCAAGGAAACCGATTCGGTGGCATATTACGTGTTCGACAACCTGATGTTTTATTTCACGGCATTTTACGGAAACAAGAAATCCTTACTTTATTATTTCTATCTGACAGCCTATAAAGTTTTTTTAGGTAATTCCGAAAATCAGGAACTAAAAGATGCCATGCCTCTCAGTTATATCCGTAACCGGCGATTCAATATCTGGTTGCATGATCTGGTGGCTCCGTTTTATAATTATATGCATGTCG
>JAQTOL010000219.1 GCA_028748945.1 Paludibacter sp. | reverse complement strand
ACCTTATACCTGGGAAGTGGAGAATGCCACTTTGGCCAATACTACAAACGATGGCTATCTGACAGCTGTTTCGGGAGGAAATACCCATTTGCTGGTCAAAGATGTGAATGGTGCAAAAGGATCGTGTACGCTCAGTATTTTTGACACCTGGGTTAGTGTACGGGATTCAAATACTGCCGTTAGTCAACAAACGATCACAATTCCTCTCAATTTGGGAACACTACCTTCAGGAAAAGGTATCTTCGCGTTGTCGGGTAAGGTAACTTCATCTTTCTCAAAGATTGATAGCATTCAGGTTAATACATTAGGTACCCTGACTCAGAACTGGCAATTGGCAAATAAGAACGGTAAGAACCAGACTAATTTTGCATTATCCGGTACAACTGCGATTACAAACGGAGGTAAGATTTTAAATATTAAAATCTATTTCAACAGTACTATCTTGGTCGGAGATGCTTTCTATCTCAATTGTACCGATCTTTTGTTAAATGAAGGATCACCTAATGTGAAAGTAAATTCGGGATATATTAGTATCAATAACGTTCCTACTAAAATTAATGAAACTCAAAAGAATGATGTTTCAATATTTCCTGTACCTGTTAAAGATAATCTGATTGTAAGTCTCACTCCGGATTATAGCTCATCAGTTATTTCGGTACTCGATTTATCCGGGAAAACAATTCTCAGTACAACACTTAATAATTATCAGGAAAAGCAATTTCTGCTTCCGGTAGAATCTTTAAGCGAAGGATTTTATATACTTAAACTTCAAAATGCAAAACAAAGTATCGTGTTGAAGTTCACGAAGAATTAAGCCCTGATAGTAATTGAAAAAAAGGAGGAAAATCATGCGATTTTCCTCCTTTTCTGGTTTTTTCGATATTTTATCAGTCTTCTCTTCTAAGAATCCCGACATACCGGCAGATTTCTCCTTTATTGGTAATACCTTCCAAAACCACTGTATAGTTGTTTGGTTTATCGGCCGAGAAGAACCGGACATGTGCTGTTCCGGTACTGTCTAATTCCAGTTTTGGATTCCAGTAAATAGTTGTCCGGAGGTCAAACGGAGTGTTTAACCGAACATCATCGATATTATATTTTGGGACATAGAATTCACGTGATTTTTGATAGCCCAACGGTGAAATGTTGATTAAGCTTGGTGGTGTCTCATCATTCCGGATATAGCCTTTTTTCAGGGCAATAGCTACAACTCCATTTGAACCCCGGGATCCGAAGATGGTAGCATTTGCACCGTTGAAAACTGAGATTTCTTCCACATCATTCGCATTCAGGTAAGCAATTTCATCATTCGTAGATTCGATGTCGTCTATCAGAAACAGAGGAGGTTTATCACTGTTCCTAAAATAAACACTTTCACCAGATACCCTTACACCCGGCATCATCGACAAAATATTAAATATACTGTATCCGGGATAATTTTCAAGTTGTTCGGCTGTATATCTTGTGCCTTCCAACCCTGAATAATAATGATTTTCTTTATTCTTTTTAATTGCATCGGCATCGACTGTTACTTCACCCAGATTGACCATTCGCAGACCTCCTTCGGTATAATACTTTTCCTTGCTCTGAAGGGAATAGTCATTAAATGCTAATGTGTCAACCGGATGTTGAACCGGAATATAAACATCTGTTTTTGGAAACACATCTGGATCAGAGATAATTTCAACATCACCAAAAGTATTCTTCTTCTTTGCCTTCAATATAAAAGAGGTACTATCCGGAAAATCAATACCATCAATTAAAAAACAACCAGTAGAATCCGTTTGGGTCAGTTTAATTGTTGATCTATAGGGTGAAAACAGGATGATTCCGCAATTTTTGGATGGTTTATTAAAAATATTCAATACCTTACCCGTAATCGTTTGTCCCGCTTCCATATAATAGGGCAGTGGTTCCTGTTTTCCTTTTATTATGTCCGCTGTATTGAATCGACTCCAACCCTGAGTCAGCATGAGAATATCCTGTTTTTCGCGGGTGGAATCTGTATTGTTTTTAAAATAGGCTGCCGGGTCCTCAATATATCCTCTGATATCCGAACATAACAAAAGATAACTCAATATATTGTCAGAAAGACTGTCTTGTTTTACAGTGCTGTTATCGGTGATACTGATTGAAAAATTTCCGGTAAGGGATTTTCCTAAAGCTGACTGTATCTTCAGACTCAGATTGACCGGTTTTCGTTTCCCGTAAACCGGTTTATCAGTCTCCATATTAATTATTGGGGTATTCTGTTGATTAACAAAGCTAAGCCTTTCGCAGTATGTATTTCCAACTGAATCAATAATAGCAAAAGATACGATCCCTTCAGGAAGTAATGATTCGGAAATAAAGCCTCTCACATGTTGGTCTAATGCCTGAATGACCAATACTCTGCCACGAGAATGAATTAATAAAAACAAAGCACTATTTTGTATGGCTGTATTGTTTCTTATTTCGTAATAAAACCTGCTTTTATTGTGGCTTAAATGCAAAGATACACCCTGTGTCTGAGAAGCCGGAAGCTCAAACCGTTTTTCCATTCCGTTTTTAGCCTTTACAAGGGCATAATATTTTTCTCCCGAATTGGGTTGAAGTGTAAACTTTCCCATTCCTTTGTGGCTGGTGCTGAATTGAGTTACTTCAGTATTCTGATCGGAAAAAATCTTTCCCGTCACTTCGACGGATAAACCATCGGGTCCAATGGCCTTAAATGCAATTATTTGAGGAAAGTTGGTTAAGAGATTGCCACTTTCTGGAAAAAACTGAACATCAAAATCGTTATTCAATACGGGAATAAAGAATCTGTTTTTATATTGATAGCCCGGATCGTTAATGGATACTTCAATGAACTTTGATGTGCCTTCTTTAACAGTCTCATCAGTCAAAAGCCAGCTTATTTTCCCCTCTTTATCGGTAGTGAGAGTTGTTTTTTTATTTCTGTCAGTATTCCAGTTTTGAATAAGTTCAACAGTCTTTCCTGTAACCGCTTTCTTTGAAGCATCGCTGAAAATAATCGAAACCGGCGTTTGATCATTAATGGTTTTACCATATATTATCCGGCTTGAAACAAAATTATCGATAGCATTTCCTATGTAAATATTCTTTTTAAAAAAGAAATCCGTTCCTATATTTTGCATCCAATAGGTATAGGCACGCAAAGCATAATTGCCGGAAGAAAGTTCGGGTTTTAGTTCTATAAACCCGGCAAATCCTAACGAATCCTTTTTAATTTTAACCCGGGTGATGACGGCATTTGACTTGTCTATTAGTTCTACGTAAATAAACCGGCTTAAAGTATTCGGAAGATGGGAGGCGGCATTTACAACATAAGCTTTAAACCAGATTGCTTCCCCTGCACTATAATATGGTTTGTCGGTTTGCAGGTAAACCTTTTCCTGAGGTATATTGACCAAGTATTTGCCGAATAGTGTTTCAATTTTTCGACTGAAGACCTGTCCCTGATTATTCACCGAAAATGAATAAAATGATATTGAAGCAAATAAAACAAGCAGCGTTAATCGGTCTGCTTGTTTGATAATTAATTTTTTAGCTATTTCAGTATCTGATTTTTTCATACACAGATTCAATTTACATATCAGGAAATGAAATTTACAGGTATTGGTAGAAAAATTGATATAGAATAAATGATCCTCTTTATGATACACCCTGTTAGTTAAGTTCAGTAGCCTTCAGGTTGTAGATATATCGGGAAACTATTTTGTTAATTTAGGATATCAAAAATTGAGCCAACTTTTTCAAGCTATAAAAGGGATCAGTATCCTTCACGTCTTAGCATCCCCTGAAACCGGCAAATCTCACCCTTATTGGTAATTCCTTCCAAAGTCACCGAATAATTGTCCGGTTTGTCAGCTGTGTAGAATTTAACATGAACTGTTCCCGTACTATCGGCAACCAGTTTTGGATTCCAATAAATAGTTGTTCTCAGATCCGGTTGTGAATTTAACCGGACACTATCGATATTATACTTTGGTACATAGAATTCACTTGGCTTTTGGTAGCCGAGCGGAGTTACCGATATTAAACTAATCGGAGTCTGGGCCTTCCGTATATATCCCTTTTTTAGAGAGATTGCAACCACTCCGTTACCACCACGTGAACCAAACATTGTTGCACCGGCTCCCTTGAAAACCGAAATGTCTTCAATATCCTCGGTGGTAAGGTAAGCGACATCCTCAATATTATTTGATTCAATTTCATCTATCAGAAATAAAGGACTGCCTTTTGCACCCCGGATTGTAACATCCTGACCGTTTACCTGAACACCTGCCACCATACTCAGCATCTCAAAAACGGTATATCCCGGATACTTTTCAAGTTGTTCTGAAGTAAACTTATTGTCTTCCATACCTGAGTAATAATGAGTTTCTTCCTTTTTTTTGACCGCGTCTGCACTGACAACCACTTCACCCAAATTCACAACGCGCATACCCCCGTCGTTGTAATATTTTTCTTTACTCTGGAGTAAATAATCCTTTAAATTAACCGAGTCTTTCGTTTGTTGAACGGGAATATATACAGCTGATGATGGGAAAATATCCTGATCGGGGATAATTTCAACATCACCGAAAGTCTTACTTTTCTTTGCTTTTAATACAAATGAAGTACTGTCAGGGAATTCAATTCCATCTATCAAATAATGCCCGAGACTATCCGTTTGTGCCAGTTTAATCAACGATTTGTATGGAGAAAACATAATTATTCCACAATTTTTGGAAGGTTTATTGAACAAGTTCAACACCTTCCCTGAAAGTGCCTGACCTGCTTCCATATAATAACCCGGTTCATTATAAATACCTTTGACAACATCAGCCGTGCTGAATCGTCTCCAACCCTGGGTTAACATCAGATTATCCATATTCTCACGGGTTATGTTCTGATTGTCTGTAAAATACGAAGCAGGGTCTTCGATATACCCCTTAATATCTGAACTGAGTAACAAATAGCTGATTATATTATCGGTTAAACTATCCGGTTTTACAATATGACTATCGGTTACACTGATTGAGAAGTTACCTTCGCATGATTTAGCTAAAGCAGACTGTATATTAAACTTCAAATTGACAGGTTCGCGTTTGTTATAAACCGGTTTGTCAGATTCCATTGTAATTGTAGGCGGAATAAGGTTATGTACAAAGCAAAGTCTTTCGCAGTAAGTGTTTCCAATGGAATCGATGACAGAAAAAGAAACTATACCCGGTGGAAGTAAAGTCTCGGAAACTTGTCCGGATATGTCATAAAGTGGAAGTGTAAGGAGTACCCTGCCCCTTGAGTGAATAAGGAGAAATAACGAAGTGTCCGGCAGAGAAGTGCTGTTATTAACTTCGTACAATATTTTTCCTCTGTTGTAAACCAGATGTATTGCAATTCCTTTCTGCTTTGCTACAGGAAAATTAAACCGCTTTTCAATACCATTCGCAGATTTTACAAGAGCGTAATAGTTTACACCCGAATCGGTCTGAATGATAAATTTCCCCATTCCTTTATTTGAACTTGAAAAATCAACCACCTCTTCATTTTTATCTGAAAACACTTTCCCTGAAACTTCAACAGACAAACCATTTGCGCCGATGGCTTTAAATGCAACAGTCTGAAGATAGTTATTTAACAAGGTACCACTTTCGGGGAAGAATTGTATATCAAAATCGGATCTGAAATCGGGAAGAAAATACTTATTTTTATATTTTAATCCGGTTTCGTTAATCGATGCTTCAACTATTTTCGTTGAATTATCAGTTGAGTCGATAGTCAATATCCAACTGATTTTTCCATCTTTATTGGTTGTCAGTGTAATTTTTTTATTCTGATCCTTACTCCAGTTTTGACTTATTTCTACATTTTTACCTGAAAGAGGATTTTTTGATGCATTGCTGAAAAGAATTGTAACGGGAGTT
>JAQTOL010000218.1 GCA_028748945.1 Paludibacter sp. | reverse complement strand
GGTTATAGGAAGTAAATTATTAAATTTTAAATTATAAAACAGTAAATAGTAAATAGCAAATAGTAAATAGTAAATACTAAATAGTAAATAGTAAATAGTAAATAGTAAATAGTAAATAGTAAATAGTAAATAGTAAATAGTAAATAGTAAATAGTAAATAGTAAATAGTAAATAGTAAATAGTTTATAGTTTATAGTTTATAGTTTATAGTTTATAGTTTATAGTTTATAGTTTATAGTTTATAGTAAATAGTTTATAGTAAATAGTTTATAGTTTATAGCAAATAGTTTATAGTAAATAGTAAATTGTAAATGATTAAATTGTAAATATAAAGATGTTGATATTCAATACCACCTATTTAGTTTCCGATAATGTGCATGGTGCCTGGCACAAATGGATAAAAGAACAACATATTCCTTTTATGCTTCAGTTCAAACCCTTTTCGAACCCGCAGGTAGCAAAGGTTATAACCGGACAGGAGCAGGAAGGCACTTCTTTTTCGGTACAGTTTCATATACGCGATATGGAAACGCTCTCCATTTGGAATGAAAAATACGGAAATGCTTTTCAGGATAATTGCAGCCAACAGTTTGGAACCGAAGTGGTATTCTTTACGACCATACTGGAACTTGTAAATTACAATTGATTTTTTTCTTGTAACTCGTAACTATATCGTTGTAACAATTAATGATTAAAGAACAAATTATATTGGGTATCGATCCCGGAACCACTATTATGGGTTACGGCTTACTGAAAGTAACCGGCAATAAGACGGAAATGCTTGCCATGGGTGTGCTCGATCTGAAAAAATACAAAGATCATTACCTGAAATTGCAGCGGATTTTTGCCCGTACCTTGTCGCTGATTGATGAATTTCATCCCGATTGTCTGGCCATTGAAGCACCTTTCTTTGGAAAAAATGTACAGTCGATGCTCAAGTTGGGGCGTGCACAGGGTGTAGCCATGTCGGCGGCTTTGTATCGTGATATTCCGATAACGGAATATGCCCCACTGAAAATTAAAATGGCTATTACCGGTAGCGGAAGTGCCTCCAAAGAGCAGGTTGCCGATATGTTGCACCGCATTTTAAAAATTCCTTTGGAAGATATGTTGCCGCAACTGGATGCTACCGATGGTCTGGCTGCTGCCTATTGTCATTTTCTGCAGGCAGGTCGACCAGTTTCGGAAAAAGCGTATTCGGGCTGGAAGGATTTTGTGGCTAAGAATGAGGATAAGGTGAAAAAGAGACCCCTAACCCCTAAAGGGGAATAAAAGAATATAGTTTTAGGAGATAAAAGTAATTAATTCCCCTTTAGGGGTTAGGGGTGATTTTTATATTCTCTCAAACATCCAATTGGGTAATACTTTAAACAGAAAAGCGATGAATCTCCAACGTTTGCTGATATAAACAATCTTTCGTTTTGCCTGTATGGCTTTGTAAATCTGACGGGCTGCTTTGTCAACAGATGCTACCCAAAATAAACCTTCGCCTTTGGCCATTTCTGTATCCACAAATCCCGGACGAATATCGGTAATGAATATATGAAGTGATGTTTTAACGGCTCTTATTCGTAAACTTTCGAGATAGTTTATCTGAAATGCCTTGCTGGCGGAGTAAGCCGGTGCCTGCCTGTTGCCACGTAATCCGGCAATGGAACTGATTCCGACTAAATGTCCCTGTTTTTGTTCCCTGAAATAATTGAACGCCCAATCGGCAATGGCGGTAAATCCACCTACATTGGTATCGAGGGTGTCTTTTTCAATCTCAAAATCCAGTTTTTCATTCAGGTCTCCGGTGCCGGAACTGATGACCAGCAAATCAAGACCCCCCATTTCCTGTGTAAGTTCCTGCAAAAGCTGTCCGGACAGTGCTGTTTGTTTACTGTCAAGGGTTTTGATGAAATAGCTTTCAGGTTTTTCGGTTTTTAATTGTTCAAGCAGGTACGTTCTCCTTCCTGTGATCCCGACTTTGTAATTGTTTTCTACCAATAACCTGGCAAGACGCTGGCCAATTCCGGATGTTGCTCCAACAACGATTGCTTTTTTCATCTTGCTTTGAATGAATATATTCGCGTGAAAACATTTCGCATTTCACTTACATGAAATGGTACAGGAAGACAATGGTGGCATCAAATGCTGGTTTAGGGTTGTCTTTAATTTCCAGTTTAACCTGAATCTCTGCTTTGGTTACGCCTCTGAGGTTTATGACGGAATTTAATTTTGCCCTGACTCTGACCTCACTGCCGACTAAAACAGGTTGATTAAACCGGAGTTTCTCGATACCGTAATTTACGGTTAGTTTGGAGTTTCTTACTTCAACAATTTGTTCCCACAAATGAGGAAGAATTGACAGGTTCAAATATCCGTGGGCAATTGTTGTTTTGAACGGACTCTCGGCCTTTGCTTTTTCGGGATCAACGTGTATCCATTGATGATCTAAAGTGGCATCTGCAAACAAATTGATTTGATCTTGTGATATGGTGATATAATCAGAAACTCCTAATTCTTTGCCAACTAATTGTTCTAATTCATCAAAGCTTTTTATGATTATCATGTTTTCTTGATTTGTAATGAAACTGCACATTTATTTATATGTTGTGCAAAAGTACCGATTATTTAGGATACGTCAAATAGCATTTTTATTTTTATTTAAAAATTTGCCTGCATTTTCAGATAAAACGAATGGAAAGAAGTAAGATTTGATACTTAGTTTTCTTGTTTCATGAATGAGCCTGTTTTCATAAAAGTAATGATCAGTTTAATCACCTTTTTCTTTTGAGTCATCAAGCCATGGGTTGCTTTGATGATCGCAATATCTTTTTCATTTCCCAGCGTTGTTAAACTGAGTGAAACATTTCCATCGTTGTCTTCTTTCAGAAATGGATTGAACCAGGGTTTTTTACCTTTAATACCGGCAATGACACCCACTTCGCAGGCAGGAACAGGTAACTTGTTAGCATACGATGTTGAATCGGTTTTCATATGTTCAACATTCGGACCCAGAAAGAACTTAGTGAGGGAACCTGAATAAATATCAGCCATCTCGGTTCCTTTATTGGGTGGTGCTACCATCACAATTCTGAAGATTACCGGAAAATGAATCGTTGAATCCAGGTATTGGTACATCGATCGAACTACCAATGCACCCATTGAATGCGTTACGAATGAAACCGAATCGAAATTATCCTGTTTAATCTTCCGGAACAAGTCAAGTCCCACACTGTCCAGATCTTCCGAAAAACTCGGATACGAATAGTTTTCGGTTAGGTATCCTTGTTGTATCAAGCCTCTGTTTATCTTTTCCATTTGAAGTGCAAAACCTCCAAATCCGTGAATTACATATACTTTGTGGCTGGCCATGGACAGATATGATTGAAATAATAAGATGATTAATACTGCAATTTTAGAAGTGTTCATAGTTTTGTTTTCAAAATAGAAACCGGACGTTGATTTCATTATGTGTTTTATAACCAGATTAATTATTTGACAACTGCCTGGTTTTAACCGGATGTAAATTATATAAATACCCCGATAAGAAAATGCAGAGTAATAACCAAAGTACCTGCAATAATCAATCCACCGGTTGCAGTCCAGTAAAACCGGGAGCGTTCAGGATACGAACGATATAATTTAGGTAACAGCCAAATGGAGTAGGGGAGATACAGTATGACAGATGTTATGAGTCCGGGAAAATATGTTTTTAAAAAGATAATTGCTGCAATAGGTGGCAAGACCGTATTTAAGACAAATACCGTAATAAAGATTAAGAGCATATCTTTGCGCGCCAAATCATTCTGTTGAATGTTGGCCCACAGAATAAACCCCCATGCGATAATCGTAATTAAAGACATGGCAAGAATCATGGATGTGGGTGGGATGGGCAGGGGAAAATCAGATGGATAAACAAAACTGCTAAAACCAATGGCTTTTTCAAGGTTGTGAATAGAGAAAAGTATACCTGCAAGAACTAACTGTTTGTTATAATTTAAAGATGAAATACTGAACATTGTTTATAATTATTTATTTGAAAAAATAGATTCCGTAATTTCAACGGCCGATTGCACATATTTCGAACAGTTATGCCGAAATAATTCGTGTTTCTTTATTTCCGTCATTCCTTCTGCAGTACTCATATTCAGATGATTCAATAAATCGAGACAACGAATTGTACCGTGCTTTTCGCTGAATTTTGCAATCAGTTCCTGCGAGAACCGGTAACCTGCCGCTTTATCTTCTTCCGTCCCGTTTTCTCCCTTGCCGTATTTTAATCCGATGGCCATCATTGCTCCGGTAACCGCCCCGCAGGTTTCCTGCATGCGGGCAATACCTCCACCGAAGGGGCTTGCCAGTTTCAGACAATTGTCTTTTGTTAATCCAAAATCTTCGGCAAATACAGAAAATACCGATTGTGAACAATTAAATCCATTTTGGAAAGTTTCTGCTGCCTGTATTGTTTTTTCGCTCATATTTTCGTTTTTTACGATTAATCATTCATGTGTTGCTTCGCCATACGATGAAATTCCCTCAATTCCTGCTTCTTTTCTGTCGGTAATCTGGTTGCCGGTATTCCTTCGATAGCTCCTTCCAGTCCGTAAAGCAGCTGAATGCAGGCTCCGGGGTCAAGTGTTTGCAGGCGCAGGAAAGCCAGTTCAGTTCCTACAGCCTTTAATTCGGCATATGAATTGATACCCACCTGAATAAGTTTGGTTTCGGTATCTTTCCCAATATTGGGTTGTTTGCTTAAATCGGTTGTCATGGCTTTAACTTACTTTTTGCTCAACCTTCTTGAATCATTTAATAAAAACCTTAAATGCGTTTGCATATTTCGTCGGACTAAATTCAATAATTTCGTAGCTTGCTGCGTCATAAATATGAAACGGGTCTTCACGGATAATACTTTCAACTTCCGCTTTACTATCAGCATTGCAAAGAATTATACCACCTGTCCGTGGATTTTGTGCACCCGAGCAGATAAATTTATCCTGAGAATAATACTTGTCCAGAAAAGTGCGGTGTTCAACCAAATGTTCATCAATTTTTTCTAATCCCTGCGTGTAAGTAAGAATAATAAGATACATATTTCAGGTGTTTTTTATTTGTTTTATTTTAGTGATTCAACCACCGAAGCCAGAAATTTCGAATAATTGAAATCTGTTTTTTTAGAGAAACCGGTTCGCACGACTACCAGTTGAAGCGAAGGGATAATGTATATATATTGACCATCATGTCCGCGACACATATATAAATCGTCTGGAACACCGGGGTAATCGTTCGACCGGTTTAGCCAGAAAAAGGATCCGTATTCTCCTTTTGAACCATTTGCGGGTTTCATAGTGTAATCTGTCCAACCTTCAGGTAAAATTTGTTTTCCCAGCCAGTTTCCCTTGTTTATATAAAGTAATCCGAATCGCACATAATCGCGCATTGTGGCATAAATATACGATGAGCCTACGAAAGTACCCGAAGCATCGGTTTCGAATATGGCACTCCGCATGCCGATAGGATTGAACAATTCTTTACGTGGAAAAGCATAATATGCAGCATCGTTGCCCAGTTTTTTTCTGATCAGATAACTCACAATGTTTGTTGCACCGGAATTGTAAGTCCAAACTGAATCAGGACGTACTACAAGTGGTTTTGAGTAAACATACTTAGCCATATCTGCTTCGGTGTGAAGCATCAGTGTTACATCCGACAGGTTGCCGTAATCTTCATTCCATTCCAACCCGCTGTTCATATGCATCAGGTTTTCAAGTGTTATCCCGGAACGATTATCATTTTTCCATTCAGGAATATCTAATTGTGCTTTGAGATTAAACAATCCTTTCTTTACCATGATTCCTACGAGAGCCTGTGTCAGGCTTTTACCCATCGACCAGCTTAAAAACCGGTTTTTTGAAGAAAACCCATCATGATACTT
>JAQTOL010000217.1 GCA_028748945.1 Paludibacter sp. | reverse complement strand
TGGAGGTGATACAGCTTCTACAACCTATGTAGTTTAGGTTGATCAGCCTTAATTAAATAACAGAGAATGCCCGGGTGATAAGTTCATCCGGGCATTTTGTTTATGAATACCCGTCGTGTGCTGTTCAGTAGATTACGCCCATCCGAAAGGCATATTACATCCATCCAAAAGGCATATTGCACCAGTCGGGAAGACAAATTACACCAGTGGGGAAGACATATTACACCAGTGGGGAAGACATATTGCACCCATCGGAAAGACCTATTGCACCCATCGGAATGACATATTACACCCATCGGAATGACCTATTGCACCCATCGGAATGACCTATTGCACCCATCGGAATGACATATTGCACCCATCGGAATGACATATTGCACCCATCGGAATGACATATTGCACCCATCGGGAAGGTATATTACACCCATCGGGAAGATATATTGCACCCATCCGGAAGGTATATTACACCCATCGGGAAGGTATATTACACCCATCGGGAAGATATATTGCACCCATCCGAAAGATATATTACACCCATCCGAAAGGCATATTACACCCATAACAATGATATATTACAGCTATTACAATGGCATATTATAGCTATTACAAAGATACATTGCAGCAGTTACAATGACATATTGCACTCCTCCGAAGGATATATGAAACCTGTATAAATGCTCTCAGATAGAAATTTATATAATGATTATTCAATGAAACAACAGGCTTCCATTCTCCCGGCAAGGTTCAAACCGGGGGAATTTTCTGTAAGGCCGGATCGGATTTGTGCTCTCAGTAAAGATTGCCGGACAGGGGAATAGCAAAACAATGGATATACGCACACATTAGCACAAAAGTTTTGACTTAAAATAAGTCCGTTGGACAAATTGGGAATTAATTAATAAATGTATCGTTCATGTGAAGAATAGTTTCTATCTTTGGCAAAATATTAAGTGCGAAAGCTGAATACGAACACTTCAATTCAATATTAATAAGTTGGCTATACTTAGTAGTTCTTAATATTGTGATTTTAATATATAGCTATATTTCAACAATCTAAATATTACCGGGTTTAGCCAATTTCCAACTGGGTTAAGACTAATGTTAGGGGTAATTTTAGAAAAAAAGAAAATGACAAACAACTTGGTAAAAAGTAGATTTAAAGCTATGTATATTATATTGTTTTTAGGAATGTTCATATGTTCATTTGGACTCATTTATATGATTATTGAGTTGTATGACAGACTTGCTATAAATGGACTAAAATCATCGATTATAACTGAATTATTTTTTGGATTTTTAATTATTTTATTACTGAAGTTTTTTAGCGAATACAAAGTTATCCGTATTGACAGAGAAAACAGAAAACTAACCTTCTATTCTCCGTTAGTTCCATTTGGCAAATCAGTTGACTTGACCCAATATACTGGGAAAATAAAACAAATTGAAAAAGGATTTGCTGGATCATATACAGTTGGCTATTTAGTTGACAACAAGATGATAACTCGAATTCGTATTAGTGGTTTATTTTATAAGAATTTTGATGAATTATTTTCTGCTGTAGGACTAAAAGAAATAAAAGACTATGAATTCAATATATGGAAGTATTATGTCTTACTCTATACCGGTCGACTAAAAATCATATTGAAAGAAAAGAAAAACAAATAACTACTGCTAATACTTAGACTTCCTGCGGTCGGCATTGCCTGTCCCGTAAGACGGGAACCCCTGCACGGAAGCGTCAGTTGAACCATATTCCCTTTGTAATATGTTTAGGCAATACTAATCCTAAACCAAAAATGGCAAGCTAAAAAAACAGGCAAGAAAATACAGCAAAAATGCTTATCATAATAAAACTTCATTAACTTTGTACAACAGGTTGGGGTTTTTGCGCAGAATGTCGTTAGGCGGCAGTGTAAGAAAAAAGAATACAACGAGATATGGTTAATGAAAATACCCTTATTGAATTGACGAAAGATATATTTACTCAAAATTCAAGACACCAAATTTTATGAAGAAACAGACACTTTTTACATTATTAGCATTTGTTTTTCTATTGACTTCCTGTGCAACAATGCAAAATAAATCTACAAGTATGACAAACTATTACAGTCAAGCTCCAGATTTATCTAAAGTAACTTATGAAGGAGGAGATGGGAAAACTTTGGAAACCTCTGTCATTATAAAAAATGCAGGAAATGAAAGAAATGGAATTGCAGCAGAGTACGACTATATTGCAAAAAAACACGGGAAGAAATTCACAAACTGGAAACCTGCCGGACAAATGAGCCAATCAAAAAATGGAAAAGCATTTGATATAATAAATATTATCACTTTACCCGAAAACGAAACAATTACATATAATTTCGATATTACAGACTTTTATGGCAAATTCTGACACAACAAAGTAATAGGACTATCATAGGATTTACTTAGCTTTGCTCGCTTAGACAGACATGAAAGAAGTCTGTATTTGAGATTTTGAGCGTATAAAAACTGAAAAGAAAACACGAAAAGAAAGCGTTACCTGCCCCCTTGTTGCAACGAAGTGAGGAAGTGGCAACAATAAAAAGAATAAAACATGATTATAAAACCCTTGAAATGAGTTCAGAAAAAACGAATACATTCACAGAAATATATATAAAAGGGCAGACTTACAAGGACGTTTTAAGCAGACGGGATGTATGGGAAGAACTTGCGAGAATTTATAAAGGTTCACTTAAAGCCTCGACAACTGTTAGTGGGGATGTTGCGACTCTAACTCTTGAAATTCAATATAAGAATCATAAACTTGTCTTGAAAGAGACAGACACAAAACCTTTGAAAGTTGAAGTTTTCTTTAATCTGACAATGAAATATGAATTCAATATTTATTTAAGAGATTGGACAGACAAAATTTCTTCTTTTTTCGGAATGAAATCTACGAAAACTGGCGAAATAGAGTTTGATACAAAATATGGAATTCAATCAAAAGAATCCTAACTAACAGTAAAGTTATTAAATGACAACCATATTACTGAAAAAATAATAGGAAACGACTTATATTCATTGATTTTAAATTACGACGAAACGATTAAGACACATAAACTTTTGACAGTCAAAGATAGAAATACTACAGAAATTAAAGCTTTGACAGAATTGATTGACTTAGAATTTCGAATTATTGACAGTTTTATCAACATGGACAAACTTATAACTGAAAAAATTATTTAGCCCTAATACATAAGACTTCCTGCGGTCGGCCTTGCATGTCCCGAAAGACGGAACCCGGCAGGGAAGCCACGGTTGCACTACATCCCTAAGCTGCAATCCAAAAAAAAAGGTTTCAGAGAAGTTTAAGGGTTTAGCGATTGTTTTTCGGAGGTTTCGGATAATAGCCTGCCGAATCAGACTGGTATCAACCTTGTAAAAAAAAGAAAATGCTCAGGTGAATATCTCGCCTGAGCATTTCTTTTGAAGGAATTTGTTTATTCTTTCTTTTTGGGTTTATGTTCTCCCGGTTTGGCTATGGAGTCGCGCATGCCGGTGTCTGCTTGTATATTTTTCATTTTGTAATAATCCATGATGCCCAGATTACCCGAACGGAAGGCTTCGGCCATGGCTTTTGGCACTTCGGCTTCGGCATCGATTACCTTTGCACGCGATTCCTGTGATTTGGCTATCATTTCCTGTTCCAGGGCTACCGCCATAGCACGACGTTCCTCGGCTTTGGCCTGTGCAATATTTTTATCGGCTTCGGCCTGATCCATCTGAAGTTGAGCTCCAATGTTCTTCCCAATATCAATATCGGCAATATCAATGGAGAGAATCTCGAAAGCGGTTCCGGCATCCAGTCCCTTTTTCAAAACCAGTTTAGAGATGGAGTCCGGATTTTCAAGCACACTTTTATGCGATTCGGACGAACCGATGGACGAAACAATTCCTTCACCCACACGGGCCAAAATAGTTTCTTCACCCGCACCACCTACCAGTTGTTTGATATTGGCACGCACGGTAACACGCGCTTTGGCAATAAGCTGAATACCATCCTTGGCTACGGCAGTAACGGGAGGTGTATCCAACACTTTGGGATTTACAGACATTTGTACGGCCTGAAACACATCACGTCCCGCCAGGTCAATGGCTGTTGCCATTTTAAAGGTCAGATCAATATTGGCTTTTGAGGCGGATACCAGGGCATGTACCACCCGCTCAATATGTCCGCCGGCCAAAAAGTGTGCCTCCAGACCATCGCGTTGAACATCTTTAATATCGGCCTTGTGAGCTTCAATCATACATTGAACAATAGAATGAGGTGGTACTTTACGGATACGCATCAAAAACAATTGTATCAGTGATATGTTTACACCCGATACTTTGGCCGAGATCCACAACAGAAACGGCACATAATAAAAGAACAGCAGCAAAAGTACGCCCAGTACTACCATTCCAATAATTGCAATAGGTTCAATTCCATTCATAATGATAATTTGTATTAAGTTGAGAGAAAATTTAAAAGAAGCAGATTAAATCTTAATAATCCGTTCGACCAGTATATTTGTTTTGAATATATCCAGCACTACCACTTCAACACCCGGATCAATAAAATCGTCGTTTGTTTTTGCTTCGACAATAAAGCCGTTTACTTTGACTTTGCCCATAGGTGCTAAACGGGACTGACTGATGCCCTTATCGCCGATATGAATGACAACCGATTCGAGCGGATCATTTTTTCCGGTAATTTCAGCCTTTAACGAAAACCTGTCCAATGCCTTTGACCGTAAAAAAATCCAGATGGCAATTCCCAGCAGGAGAATGCTTCCGACAAGCGAAAGATGCCCGGCAGTGCTACTGATATGTGTATACGCATAATAAACGGCACCTCCCATAAAAAGTGTCCCGGCAATACCTGCTACGGAAATGCCAGGAATCAGAAATAATTCCACAATAAAAAAGATAACGCCTACTATTAAAAGAATTATGACAATAGTAATATCCATAATGTTTGAATTTTGGGTTAAAAGTACAAAAAAATTTAATACTTACAACTTTTTCTGAAGAAAATTATTCTCTGTGTTTCTAACTTCTGTTTTTATTGAGGTAATCTGGTTTTTAAGTTTAATGCAAATCTTCTCTAATTCGATGATATTGCCTGAAAGTGCATCACGATCTTGCTGCTTTTCAGTATTATTGTATTGTTGTCGCAGCTTTTCAAGTTCTGGTTGTTTGTTTTTTAAACTGACAGTCATCGCATGTAACTGATTCCACAATTTAATAGCCTCTTCGCTCCTGAATTGTTTTACATTGGTATAAACAACTGAATCATTGATGACAAATTCAATTTGATTATCAGATTCCTGTAATTGAACATTGCCACCGGACGTACTGTCAGTCAAACTTTTTGAGATTTTACGGTAGGTTTTTAATTGAGCGGCCGCACGGATTGAATCTTTATCTTCGGAACGAATGATTATTTTATATTTATTCGGAACAAAAGTATAAATCATCACTTTACCGGCCGGTTGATTGCGGTCCGTGGCAAACCAACCCAATTTTCGCTGTTCATCTACTACCATCATGTAATCGTTAGCCGGGGAATTGAAAGGCATGCCGATATTCTCCGGTTTCAGAAAACTGTTTGTCGCCGGTGTATAACGGGTAATAAACAAGTCGTATCCGCCGATGGAATTTTCTCCATCGGAAGCAAAATACAGGGTTATTCCATCCAACAGCAGGAATGGGTAATTTTCATTTGCCGGGGTATTGATTTCCTTTGAAACGGAAACAGGCAACGAGAAGGAATCAAGTAATTTAAAGGAAGTGAAAATATCCATTTGTCCCTGTATTGAATCGGAATAATAGACTCGATCTTGTCTTTGGGTGGTATATACAATATTATCAACAAACTAATGTGCTTTGAATTTCTACAACGTCTGGCTGAGTGTT
>JAQTOL010000216.1 GCA_028748945.1 Paludibacter sp. | reverse complement strand
TATCTGAAAAATAATTTTGACAAGCTGTTATTTAAAAATCATTTATTGTAATAATAGTTTATAATATGAAAATATATTCGTATTTTTGAAACCAAAAGCGAAATTACCTGAACAAATAACGAAATTGCAAAATATTCAAGTAATCAAAAGTAACCATATAAATTCGGATGCATGACTATACGTGCTGAATTTACTTAAATAACAGAAGAATCTTAATCTATAATTTAATGTTTAGGAATAACGGGAAATTCAGGTTTTCAATTTCGATTCTAACGTTAGTTATGCTTTTCTGTCTCAATGATTTTCTAAACGGACAGAATTCGGTGAAAGGTCTTGTGCTAAACCTGGAGAATCAAAATCCGGTTTCCGACGCTACTGTGTATATCAATGGAACCACCAGAGGAACTTCAACCGATTCAAATGGATTATTTGAATTGAAAGATGTATCTTATCCATGCCAACTTATGGTGCGTCAGGTTGGTTATGAAATGCAAGTATTGAATCTTGACAATCCTATAAAAGATAAACTGGCTATATTCTTAAAATGAAAATCCATACAACTGTCAGAAGTTAAGATTAATGGGTTGGACAGGCGGGCAAAAAATGTTGAATTATTTAATACTTTTTTTCTGGGTACGGATGAATGGGGTAAAAAGGCAAAACTGATGAATGATTCGGTGCTTGTATTTAATAACGATAATGATACTTTAAAATTGGAAAAAGATTCCAATCGATTGAAATTGGAACAAAAATATCAGATTGAAACAAATGACAGCGCAAACCGGATCAAAATATATACAGTTCTTTCAGTAAGTGCAAAGGCTCCATTAATTATCGATTTACCTTCGCTTGGGTATAAATTATATGTCGATTTAGTCAGTTTCTATTTATTAAGAAACAAGGTGAATTCCATCAGCGAATATCTGGGCTATTATTATTTGATTCCTTACAATTCAGTCAGCAAACGGATGGAACGACAATATAAAAAAAACAGACTTGATGCATATTATGAATCAAGGGACCATTTTTGTCGAATGTTTTACCGGAATGAGTTAAGACAGAATGGCTATCTGTTAGTTGAATTTAATACCGAACATTCAACCGATTCAAACGTTTCGACAGATTTTTACAGAAGACGATTTGTAGACATCAATGAACTGATAACTTATAAAGATGAAGACCAGGTAAAAATTATCGGGCAAAAAGGTAAAACCATTTATATTTATGATTTTTATAATTATTCGAATAAACCCATCGATCTTACAAACGCCAAAAAGTTTGATTTTTCTTCCGTTGCCGGGTTCTGGCAAGATCACTATGAATTTAAAAAGAATCCTACCAGCCTGCATTTTCTTAGCGATACCTGTATAATCAGATCGAACGGTTCAATCCCCGATAATAATATTATGTTCGGCGGAAAGATGTCGAGAAAAAAAGCCGGCGCCACCATTCCAACCGATTATCAACCCGGAAATTGATGCTTTGTCAGATCCCGGGTATTTTGCATACGCAATCCTCCCCAACAGAACCACTTCGACAAGTATAGTCCCAAATAAATATCCATAATTTGTTGAAATAAACAAACAATACTTAAGCAAGCATTTCTCAATAATTCGATTTTAATTAGCAACAACCTGATTTTCATTAATCTTAACAGCGCAGACATTAACTTGTATAATGATAAAAATATGAAAAAGGAAAGAACAAATGCCCGATTTAACTGTTTCAAAAATTAAACATTTATCAATATAAAACTTCAACAACTTAAAAAAAAAATTTATGAAAAGGGCCAGTCTATCCATACTACTAACGTTATTTGCCATTGCTTCATTTTCTCAAACATGGGTTTCCGATCATGCACACTCGCATTTGGGATTCAGTATATCACATTTAATGATTTCAGAAGTAACCGGTGATTTTAAGCAATTTGAGGTGAAAGCAATTTCATCAAAACCGGATTTCAGTGACGCTAACATTGAATTAACGGCACAAATTGCAAGCATCAATACCGATGAAGAAAAACGGGACACACATTTGAAGAGTGATGCTTTCTTTGATGCACAACAATTCCCGACATTAGTTTTCAAAAGCAGTTCATTCAAACCCGGAAAAGGCAACAATTACAAGCTGATGGGAAATCTGACCATGCACGGAGTGACCAAACCGGTCGTATTGGATGCAGTGTTCAAAGGAAAAGTAACAAATCCAATGAATAAAAAAGAAATTGTTGTTTTTTCAATAAGCGGAGTTTTGAGCCGGTCTGAATTCGGCATAGGAACTAAATTCCCGGCAGCAATGGCAGGCGATGAGGTTACGTTGATTGCAAATGTAGAACTTAGTCCGGTGAACTAAATATTTAGCTTCAAAATACTTGCTCATTTCGTTCGTAGGAATATCAAAAAAATTTTGCAATCAGCAAATAACTGAATCACACGAATGAAATGAGCAGGTACGTTGGAATACTGTTGAGAATTATCTGTTATTTTGCTGAAATGCCTTCAATCTTTCTTCTAACATTGCCATTTGATCCATTCTAACAAAGGATACACACGCACGCAACCCGTTAGGATTTTCACTTCCGGTAATTGCCAGCGATATGGCACTTATTCCATAGTAAAGAAATTCGTTCATCAACTCTCCGCTTGTCATACCCGGATAAGCGATTGTGAAATAAAAACCGTCGGCGAGTTCACGTTCTTCGTCATTATACACGATATAAAATCCGTATTTCAAAAAGAGGGTTTTCATTATTTTTGCTTTCTCCCGGTATGGCTGAAGACAGTCAACGAAATCAATCAGACCATCATTCACTGCCTTAAGCATTGCCGCTAAAGCATATTGTGCAGAATGTGAAGTCCCCGCCGTAGTTACATACAGCACACCATAAGTAATGCAATGACCCAAAACTTCGTTGCTAAAAAACTTCCTCAAATTTGGGTAATGTCGTGTCCTCAGCTTTTCGGAAGTAATCATCATCCCGATACGCTGTCCGGCATAACTGAAAATCTTGGAAGCAGAAAGCAACAAAATATAATTATCGGTATAATGTGCCACAGTCGGTTGGTAAGGTGGAACGCCCGGTTTTCCGTAATGTTGTCTGAAATCCATACCGAAATAAGCCAGATCTTCCAGCACTATCACATCGTATTTTGTAGCCAGTTCGCCAATTATTCGCAGTTCATCTTCAGAAAAACAAATCCACGTCGGATTATTTGGAGACGAGTAGCTGATCGAACTGATATTACCTTCCCGAAGAAATGTTTCCAGCTTGTCACGTAGTTTTTCACCCCGAAAGTGCTGAATATCGAATGATTTGAACGGGACATCCATTAATTGCAATTGATATTTATTCACCGGAAATCCAGGATCAATAAAGAGCGTATAGGGTTTTTCGGGATTCGTACGGGCTGTAGTAAGTAAAGCAGCAAAACTTCCCTGCATGGCCCCGACTGTAGGAACACAATTCAAAGGCGTTACATCAATATTCATAAACAGTTTGGCAAAACGCGAAATCTCGTTCTTTACTGATGGAATGCCCTCTATATGCGGATATTGTGTTGCAAGTCCTGCATCCAAAGCTTGTTTTTCTGCTTCAATGGCAACAGATAATGCAGGCAATCCGGGGACACCCATCTCCATATGAATAAACTCCTCCCCGCTCTCATTTTCAATTTGAGCAACCAGTTTTCCAACTTCACGAATGGATAAATGAGAAATATCCGGAACTCCAAACTGAGAGAAAAGAGAATCGACGATAGACTTTTGTATGATTGTCATGGGAATAGATGTTACAAATTTATAATCAAGCTGATAGTCAATTAAATAAATATCTTATCGCCAATTTACTTTTTACGGTTATCCACCACCCGCACGGCTTTTCCTTCACTGCGGATAATCGATTTCGGTTCAACCAGGGTGACTTTTACATTCAATCCAATGGCACTATTGAGTGCATGTTCAATTTTGCGTGACAAATTTTGAAGATCCCGGATGGTATCGGTTAGTTTCGATTCATCGAGTTCCACTTTCAATTCGAGGGTATCGAGGTTATTTTCCCGATCGACATATAACATATAATGCGCGCTGGTTTCGCCCATTTCGAGTAAAACATGTTCAATTTGTGATGGAAACAAGTTTACTCCTCTTATAATCAACATATCGTCACTTCGACCGGTAATCTTTTTCATGCGTACTGTTGTTCGTCCACAGCCACAGGTTTCGCGATTCAATGTGGAGAGATCGCGGGTATTGTAGCGTAACAAGGGGATTCCTTCTTTGGTCAGTGTGGTGAATACCAGTTCACCTTCCATTCCATCAACCAAAGGTACTTTCGTATCGGGATGAACAATTTCAGGATAAAAATGATCTTCGTGCACGTGCAATCCGACATGATGGACACAATCATTGGCCACACCGGGTCCCATGATTTCGCTTAATCCGTAAATATCAAAGGCTTTAATTCCCCACTTTTTTTCCAATTCCATACGCATATTTTCCGTCCAGGGTTCGGCTCCAAAAACACCGGTTCTGAGTTTCATATCTGCCAGTGAATAACCGTTTTCAGTCAATGCATCTGCTAAATGAAGCGCATACGAAGGAGTACAAGCCAGCACAGTCGATCCGAAATCGGACATCAGTTGTAATTGCCTGCGTGTATTTCCGCCCGAAATCGGAACAACCGAACAACCTGTGGCTTCGGCACCATAATGCACGCCCAGACCGCCGGTAAATAATCCGTAACCGTACGAAACCTGCATAATGTCATCGGAAGAAATTCCCGACATAGTCAAACAACGTGCGACTACTTCGCTCCAGTTATCAATATCTTTTTTAGTATAACCCACTGTTGTCGGTTTTCCGGTTGTTCCACTGGAAGCATGCACCCGCACAATATCTTTCATCGGAACCGCAAACAAGCCGAAGGGATAATTGTCACGCAAATCGGTTTTATAGGTAAATGGTAATTTTACAATGTCGTCGATGGATTGTATATCTGAGGGTTTCACCCCCATATCATCCATGCGCTGACGATAAAAAGCCACGTTGTTGTACACATGATATACCAACTGTTTCAGTCTATCACTTTGAAGTGCCCGCATTTCATTTCGCGGCATACATTCTATTTCTTTGTTCCAAATCATAATTGCTCTATGTGCTGTGTTTTGCTCTACATTCTATTTTAATTCTTCTTCGCTTATCATTTTTAATCCATTCTTAAAGATAATCTCAAGTGCTTTCTCAGGATTATCCGTTCGAATGATCAGAATTGATTTGCTTCCAAAACTAAATGCATATACATATTCGATACATATATCTGCAGCAGTAAACAAATCGAGAATATTCGACATTGAACCCGGAGCGGCATCCATTTCGATGGAAAGAATGTCATGAACACGTACCGTAAATTGCTTGGCTCTTAAGACTTCCAACGCTTTTTCAGGATCGGAAACGATGGCGCGGAGCAAACCGAAATCACTGGAATCGGCAACCGTCAGAGCGACAATATTGATGTTGTTTTTGGCCAAAACGCGGAGGATTTGATTCAAATGGCCGGTTTTGTTTTCAAGGAAAACGGATAGTTGGCGTACTGTCATAATATTAGTTTGAAAGGTTTCAGAAATTTTGAATCTGCTGATTTTAATTCCAAATAACTGTTTTATTGACCACATACGTGGTTGTGTTTTATATTAAAGGCAAATTTACACAATTTGACTGAATACAAAGCAACTAATTCTAAATTATTTTCACAAAATTTTCTCAAATTCCTTTACAGTATGTAACCTTATTTCTTTCACCATTCAAAAAATTACGTTTTATGATTTTAAAAATTGCTTATCCTGGTCATATTCCCGTTTGATTCAAATGCAGTACAATTCCGCGATTTAAAAGCCATTTCTTCCATTCAAAAAAAAGTAGTATTTTTATCGTTCAAATTTAATAGGTATTTCAAAAAAACAAACAATATGGAA
>JAQTOL010000215.1 GCA_028748945.1 Paludibacter sp. | reverse complement strand
TTCATTTTCTATCAACCATTCGCTCAAGCTTTTTCCTGCATTCCAATGACTGTATTCAAAAGAAAAATCGGAAATAATCAGGCCGGTAGCTTGAATTTTTTCCGATTCATAAAAAGTTGAAAGTCCGTTTTGGATGATGTCATTCGGAACACCGTAATTCCCAACCAGAGGGAACGTTATCGCTAACAATTGACCGGCGTAGGAAGGGTCGGTCAAACTTTCGGGATAACCCACCATGGCTGTATTAAAAACAACTTCGCCGGCTACAGGCTTTTCGTAACCGAAGGATTTCCCTTTAAAAACGGTTCCATCTTCCAAAACTAAGTGGAGAGGTTTGTACTCTTGCATATTTCTTTTTTTGATTGAATTGTCAGAACTGACACGATTGTCCAAATTTGTACAAAAGTACTGCTTTTTCTGATTTCCTGCAACCTAAAATTTGTAAATTCTTTTTTAATTAATCGTTTTAATCTCGCGACCTATCAATATGTCAGTAAATACATTAAAAGAGAATAAATATTCGGATTATATAATTATTTAAAGCAAACCGGCTTTCAATTAATTTCAGAAAAAATTTGCCGGTCTTGAGATCTGTTTTTTAATAACCAGCCACCTGACCGTCTTTAATGGATTTGGAAGCATAAGTAATAATATAGTAAAAAAGAAAAGGGCTGAATTTCAATGAAGAAATTCAGCCCTTTATAAATCATATGGAGCCTCTCATGGGACTCGAACCCGCGACCTATTCATTACGAATGAATTGCTCTACCAACTGAGCTAAAGAGGCGTTTTCAAACAACAGTTAACTGTTATCGGAAACAGAGTGCAAATATACTCTATTTTTATTTCTCTAAAAGTTGTTTGGCAGATTTTTTATGCAATTTCTAAAAAAATCAACATAAAAGTATCGGATCAATAGAAAATTATCCTGGAGAAACAGGTATTATATATTTAATAATCCTGCGTTTATCAGAACCAATTCAGAATAGGTTTTCCTTTTTTATTCCTTTCGTGCTGGTTGGAGTCGGATTGCGAAATAAGGAATTAAGATAAGTATTAAATATGGATTTTGCTATCATGCGTAAAATATCGTTTTTAAACACTTCTAGTTTTTTGGGATCAATGCCCTTACTTTCAATATTTTTCAGTTTGATAGCATCTCTTTTCTCTTCCAGTAACTTTTCAAGTTCGTAACACGTGAGCTTTCTTTCGTTTAAGTTTAAAATCCAACCATCAATATCAGTCTTCAATTCAAAAATCACCTGTTGAGCATCTTCTTTAATCGCACTTCTGTAAGTTACGATTGTTGACTGACTCAAAAGATTGATTTCCCGTTCAAGCTGAATATAAATCAGATTTAATTCAAGTTTAGTCATAATGCATTTGATTAAAGGTTAATAATACAAGCATCATAAATCTCTATTTATAAAACAAATAACAGGAAAGAATGTTTAGATTCATAAAGTAGATTTTAAACAATTTATATCCTCAATTTATCGCCAATAAAAGATTGTTTCTATTCCAAAAACCGTATATTTGCCCCTGTCTAAACGTTCAATTTTCTCCAACTTCAAACAACCTATCAATGACAGACACCTATAAAACGATAACCAACATAGCCGAAGGAATTTATAAAGAGAAAGGCAGCAAATTTCTGTCGTTTGCCATACCTGTTCACAATCCGGATGAAGTCAAAGAGTTGATAAAGTCATATAAGAAAGAGTATTACGATGCACGTCATGTTTGTTACGCCTATACACTTGGTGCTGAGCGTAATGAATGGCGCGCCAATGACGATGGCGAACCCTCCGGAACGGCAGGCAGGCCGATTCATGGCCAAATCAATTCCCGGGAACTTACAAATGTAATGGTTATAGTTGTACGTTATTTTGGTGGCATTTTATTGGGGACAGGCGGATTGACAACTGCCTATAAAGAAGCGGCTGCTGACGCACTTAACCATGCCGAAATTGTTGAAAAAACCGTTGACGAAATTATCGATATCAGTTTTAATTACCTGCTGATAAACGATGTAATGAGCATAATCAAAGACAGCAACGCACGGATTCTTCACCAGACTTTCGACAACAAATGCGACATGCAACTTTCTATCCGGAAACAAGATGCCCCGCTCCTAAGCTCAAAATTACTGAAAATAAACGGGGTTGTGATTGACACAGATGAAATCTAAATGTAAATAAAAAAAGATATACCTGTCCGGACTTCAATATCAGAGATACGATTTAGGAGTAAACCATGAGTAGCATTATAAAAATGAGCGAAACCAAATAAACATCCCTTTCTCTTTTATTTTCCCAAAATTTCCACTATCTTTGTAATCTGAAATGGAAACGAGAAACTTTAAATATTTTTTCGAACAATGCAACTCACGACCAACCAGTTGTACGGAGAAGTTGCCCCTTAGAAATACGAAACCAATATAAATCTGCATCGGATTTGTGTTGGTTTTTTTGTTAGAAATACCCTATGCTTTAAAGAGGAAAAAGGGGAAATACAGAAACCGAATGTAATTGTTTAAATAATTGACATATCATTAACTAAAATCGAAGCCCCTTGAGGGGTTTGGGGTCTTATGAGCAACAACAGTTTAGTATCAATTGCCGATTACAGCAAAGAAGAGATTTTATCAATTCTTAATTCGGCTGCTGATTTTGAAGCCAATCCAAACCGGAAAACATTGGATGGTAAAGTGATTGCCACCTTGTTTTTCGAACCATCGACCCGCACAAGGTTAAGTTTTGAAACGGCCGTGATTCGCCTCGGAGGATCTATTATCGGTTTTTCGGATGCAGCCACCAGCAGTTCGTCAAAAGGGGAAACATTGAATGATACCATTCACATGGTGAGTTGTTACGCCGATGCCATTGTGATGCGCCATCCCCTCGAAGGTGCTGCGCGCCATGCAGCTGAAGTCTCACCTGTTCCCATTATCAATGCAGGAGATGGAGCCAACCAGCATCCTTCACAGACATTACTCGACTTATATTCAATACTTAAAACGCAGGGAACGCTTGAAAATTTGACCATTTGCCTGGTAGGCGATTTAAAATACGGACGAACGGTACACTCGCTTATTATGGCCATGTCGCATTTTCATCCTACTTTCAAGTTTATTGCTCCTGACGAATTGAAAATGCCTGACGAATACAAAGTTTTCTGTCGGAGAAACAATATCCCGTTCACCGAAGTTAATGAATTAACGGATAATTTCAATGACGCGGATATCCTGTATATGACACGTGTTCAGAAAGAACGTTTTCAGGATTTAATGGAATACGAACAGGTGAAAAACGTTTATACCTTGAGAAATAATATGCTGAACAATTCAAAACCAACACTCCGGATTCTGCATCCGCTACCAAGGGTGACAGAAATTAATCCGGATGTGGATAGCAATGAAAAGGCATACTATTTCAAACAAGCTCAAAATGGATTGTATGTACGGCAGGCAATCGTGAGTAAAGTATTGAAACCCCTGACCTCTAATGGGGAGCAAGAATAGAATTCGTCAAATTAGTATTAATTCGTGTAATTCGTATTTTCATGGAAAAAAAATTAAAAGTAGCAGCACTTCGCAACGGAACTGTTATTGATCATATACCTTCGGATAAATTATTCAAAGTAGTGAGCATTCTGCATTTGGACACATGTTTAAATCAGATTACCCTGGCCAACAATCTTGAAAGTGCCAAAATCGGATCGAAAGGGCTCGTTAAAATTTCTGATCGGGCATTGGAAGTTGACGAGACGAATAAAATTGCATTGATTGCGCCTCATGCCAAAATCAATATTATTCTTGATTATCAGGTTGTAGAAAAACGTCCTTTGGTTCTTCCCGAAGAGATCAGAGAAATTGTTCAGTGCACAAATCCCAACTGTATTACAAATCATCAGGCTGTTACAACTCGTTTTCATGTACTAAATAACGATGAAGAAATTATGTTGAAATGTCATTATTGCGAACGTGAAGTGAAAAGAGACGATGTCAAGATAAAGTAGTATGTCAATTTGAAAATGTGCAAAATTTGAAAATGAAAGAAATTAAAGGCAATATAAAGCAAATCCGTTCTATTGAAGTAACAGAAAGTGACTCTGAAAAAAATCATGTTTCATGGAAACCCGGTACATTAATTTATCCATTACCTGCCGTACTAATATCGTGCGGAAGTTCCCCCGAAGATTACAATTTACTGACAATAAGTTGGGTTGGAACCATTTGTACCAATCCTCCCATGTGTTATATTTCGGTTCGTCCGGAACGTCATTCGTATGACATCATCAAAAAGAACCGTGAATTTGTTATTAATCTGACAAACGAGGACATGGCATTTGCTACCGATTGGTGTGGAGTAAAAAGTGGAAAAGACTTTAATAAATTTGAAGAAATGAAACTGACTCCTGAAAAAGGGGAAAAAGTGAATGCACCCATTGTAAAAGAATCACCAATTTGCATCGAGTGTAAAGTCAAAGAGATCATCCCGTTGGGTTCGCACGATATGTTTATTGCCGAAGTAGTCAATGTTCAGGCTGATGTAAAATACATTGATCCAGAAACGGATACATTTAAATTGTCGGAAGCCAGGCTGATTGCCTATTCTCACGGTCATTATTATAAATTGGGAGAAGAAATTGGCAAATTCGGCTGGACGGTAAAAAAAAAGAAGTAAGAGCTAAGAAATAAGAGGCAAGAAAAAATGAAACACGAAATAGACCTCAATACATGGAAACGGCGCGAACATTTCGAAAATTTTAAAAATTTCGATGAACCTTTGTTTGGAATAACTGTTCGTGTAGAATGTTCTGCCGCTTATAAAAATGCAAAAGCGCTGCACTATTCGTTTTCAAACTATTACTTATATTTGTCGATGAAAGCTGCGAATGAAATGGAAGAATTTCGCTACCGTATTGAGGATGACAAAGTATTTTGCTACGACAGCGTGGGTGCCGGTCCCACCATTTTTCGGGAAGATGAGACTTTCGGCTTTGCTTATATACCTTACAATGAGGATATCGCTGAATTTATGAAACAGGCAACTACCGAAGTAGAACGGGTAAAAGCCGAGCGTGGCTTGAAATTTCCCGTTGCTGGAGAAAATATTATTCATTATTCCACACTTCCGTGGGCTGATTTTACTTCGGTAAATCATGCACGAATATTAAGTGTTGGACGTAGCATTCCGAAAATTACCTTTGGAAAAATCACCCGTAATAAAGATAAAATGTGGTTGCCGGTTGATGTACATGTCAATCATGCTTTGATGGATGGTTTTCACGTTGGGAAATTTGTGGAACGGTTTCAGGAACTATTGAATCAGAGGTAAAAGGTAAGTAAAATCAGAATTAATTAGTAAAATAAGATATTGAACAAATGAAAAGAGACCAGGTTATTTTTGACATTATTGCACGCGAAAAACAGCGTCAATTGAAAGGAATTGAATTAATTGCTTCAGAGAACTTTGTAAGCGAACAGGTTATGGAAGCAATGGGTTCCGTGCTAACAAACAAATATGCTGAAGGATATCCGGGCAAACGCTATTATGGTGGTTGTGAAGTGGTGGACGAAAGTGAGCAAATTGCGATCGACCGCTTGAAAGAGATTTTCGGTGCCGAATGGGCAAACGTACAACCACACTCGGGTGCTCAGGCAAACGCAGCCGTATTTTTAGCCTGTTTAAATCCGGGCGATAAATTCCTTGGATTAAACTTATCTCATGGCGGTCACTTATCCCACGGTTCGTTGGTAAACAGCTCGGGTATACTCTACAAACCTTGTGAATACAACGTAAAAGAAGAAACCGGCCGTGTGGATTATGACCAAATGGAAGAAGTGGCTATCCGCGAACAACCAAAAGTAATCGTTGGTGGTGGATCGGCTTATTCACGTGAATGGGATTACAAACGCATGCGCGAAATTGCCGATAAAGTAGGCGCAATATTAATGATTGACATGGCTCAC
>JAQTOL010000214.1 GCA_028748945.1 Paludibacter sp. | reverse complement strand
GCTGATTTTGTATCATGGCTACGATAATGATCCGACAGTCGCTGCCAGTTTACCAATGGCACAGACCACATGGCCAAGACAGATGTCGAACCAACTGACGAACTGGACGTATTATACCACTTCAACAAATCTTCGCGGCGATTTCTCATTTTATGGAAATACAAGCGGATTAGGCGTTTTACGTCCGCTTACCGTACCGGGGTTTTTATCTGAAGGTTCGTTCCATGATTATCAACCTGAAACACACAGATTACTGAATGTAAATTATCGCAAACTGGAAGCAGTAAATTTTTATCGTTATTTTTGTGATTATTTTCAGGTCAGCTTGCCATCAACCGGTATCATTGCCGGATTTGCAAAAGGGAAAGATGAAACGATTGTAAATACCAAATACACTTACAAAGCAGGTACTAATGACCGTTGGTTACCACTTAACGGGACAAAAGTAAAACTCATGAATGCTGCCGGTGATTCGCTGGGTATGTGTCAGGTTGATACGCTATACAATGGGATTTTTGCATTTTACGATTTGACTCCCGGTACTTATAAACTGCATATTGAAGCTAAAGATCACAGCCCGATAGACACTACTGTTTCGGTAACTGCTGCAACTACAACCTATGCCAAAATGATGCTGGTTAACCCGAATCTGGTTATCGACAAAGATACAACACCCAACTATCCCGATCCTGTTCAGGAAGCCGGAGCAATCGCTTTAAAACATTATAATTTCGAAACAACTACACCGGTAGTACCTGAATGGCTAAATCCAAATCAAATCAAAAAAGTACTTTACCGGAATGAGAAATTATATGTTTTGACTACCGAACCGAAGATTTTAGTAATAAATGCCGTTACAACAGCTCAAATCCGCGAAATGAATTTGACCGGAGTTTCCGGTGGTGCTAAAATTATTAATGATATCAATTTTACTTCGGATGGTTATTTACTTGCCTGCAATAAAGACACTGTCGGTTTACCAGAAACATTGGGGCGTTATTTCAAAGTTTATACATGGGATAATGATTCAATAGCCCCTACTCTGCTCTTTCAAACGCAGCAACAAGGAAACTGGGCGAACGGAGTGATGGGTGAAACCTTCGCAGTAAGCGGACCACGCTGGAGATGTACAATCTATACACCTTCGGTTACAACCGGATCCTCGAAAGCTATTCGAATAGTAGGATTGCTTTATGAAGAAGGAATTTCGGCCATTGGCTATAAATATATGATTGATGCCACAAACTATACCGAAGCATTGTGGGGAAAGAAATTTACGTTCACCATCTCTCCAACGGGAGCTGATCATTTCTATTTAGACAGCGAAAAGATTTTACCTACTGAATTTCAGTTTGACTGGAATCAACCGGATCGTTCAATATTAGTAAACAAAGGAGTCTTTGCCGAGAAATCAGGGTATGCAATCGAACCGGTTGCTGCAGGTAATTTCTTCTTCCGGAATGCAAAACATGTATTCATGGCGTCACCAGTTTGTTTGCCTGACTCAACAGCCGTAGGCGTGGTGATGTTCGATGTTACAGACGGTTTGAATAATGCTGTAAAAGTATCAGAGAAACTTACCGAAGCCGGTTTAGGAACCCAAAAAGCAAGTTATATGGCAGCTGCAGCTAAAGTCAGCGGCTACGATATTGATTTAATGATTTTGGCACAAAACGAAGGTATGGCACGTTTTAAAACTGTTGCTCCAACGGGTAAAGCCAATATCTATGCTTCCGAACTGCAATTGGCTGTTCCAAACTGTGTATGTCCAAATACATACTTATTTACTTTTACATTGAATGAGAATGCTACCAACGTAAATATTAATATACTCAAAGGCGACTCAATAGTCAAAGTAATTTCAGTCGGTCCATTATCAAAAGGAAATAATTCGATAAATGGAAACTTTGAAGGAGTAATTGATGGAAATTATACGTGGTCAGTTACAGCTACAGCAGAATCAATTGATCGTCCGTTAAAATTCTCTGATAATAATAAGGAACAAATGCAATTTTATTCACCACGTGGTGTAGCGGTAGATAATAATTTTGAAAGTCCTTACTTCGGAAGAGTTTATGCTACAGAAACGGCTCCTCGCACTGGAACCGGTCGGATGACCAAAGATGGTATCTATATTTTAAATTCGGCATTGGAAGATATTACAAATCAAGGAGCTGAAAGTTATACCGGACAAATAACCTGGGGTACCGGAAGCAGTCCAATGCGCCTGAGTGTAGCACCCGATGGAAAAGTTTATATAACCGACTGGAGTAATTCACATCCGGGAGTCTGGATAATGGACCCCGCAAATCCTGCAGGGGCATTTAAACCTGTATTCGAAGGACTAACACTTACTTCTTCGGGTTTATCCACTTTCAATGGTGTGAATATTCACGGATCAATTGCACATTGCTGGGTTCTTGGAACTGGTGCCGATACAAAATTATACACTTTAGATGAAGATTATATAGATGCAGTGGCAACCAGTGTCGGGAATGTATTGCAATATAATATCGGGACATTGGAAACTCCATGGCAATCGGCTCCAAGTGCAGTTGTATACAATGATGCACTGAATGGAAATTTACAACAAAACATGAATTCGTGTATAGCGCCTGATAACCACGGAGGGTGGTGGATATCGCAATACCGGGCTACTGATGCTGCAACAATACCATCGTTGATTCACATTGATACTAATGGTGTTTTGAATTTTAATTCGGGATTAACTCCATCATTAATTGTAAATTCTTATACAGGAGGAATGGCTGTAAATCAGGATGGAACAATCTTGGCAATGGGTTGTCAGGATGAAGTGAAGATTTTTGCCATAAGCTATTCCGAAACCGGCATACCAACTCTGACACGACTTCATTCAATCAAGCCGGCCATGGGAAGTAATACAGCGGGAATATCATTTGACCGCGCCGGAAATTTATATGTCATTTCAAATACTTCGGAACGTCTGGGTGTGTGGGCTCTGCCAAAAGCTGATAATCAGTTTACTACTCCGGCTCCTTCCGGTCAGATTATCACAATAACTTCTCTTAATCCGATCAAAGATCAGGGAGAAATGATAAAAGTTTATCCTAATCCGGCAGTTGACCAATTAATCGTTGAATCAAAAAGTTCAAACATTGAAAAAATTGCACTTTACGATTTGAAAGGGAGTCTGCTGTATTCGGAAAGTTCAAACACAAATCGTGTGAACTTATCTGTTTCAACTTTACAACCGGGTGTTTATATTCTAAAGGTGAAAACGACTGAAGGTACTGTTACGAAACGAATTATGAAACAATAGTTTATTGATATTCATTGCAATAATTCAGACAGGGCTTCACTTCAGGTGAAGCCCTGTTTATAAAAGAATAAACGGATGAAGTAAAACAGAAATAACACCCTTCTTTCCTGCAATATTCAATGAAAACATATTCATTTCTTTTATTTACAACCGCCGGGCCTTTTGTTCTGCGGTTCAATAAATGAAGGCAAAGAGCAAGTATCACACCTTACAATTTTAAAAGGGATTGCTGAATATATTTACGCATCAGAAAAGTACATATTAGCAGATTAAGATACGGAAACAATCGTTTTGATGTTTATAATGCAGGGAGACAATTATATTTCTGAGGGGTTTTAACCCTGATTGATCAGGATTCAGGCATAATTTCCATCCAAAATCTTCCTTGTAACCAGTGATTCTGTTTCTCTTTTTAGGTATGAAAATTATAATTGACAATTATACATATGTTTACACGAAGATCTTTTATCAAAACATCCGCTTTGGCGACTGCCGCTTCATTTGTCAATGCAAATTCTATTTTTGCACAAAAAAATAAAATTCGAAATCTGACTGGAAATAACCGAATGCAGCTCACCTATAGACCTTACAACCTCCAATTGAAACATCCTTTCACTGTTTCGGGTTATACACGCACAACGACACCCATTGTATTAACTGAAATTACATACGATGGAGTTACCGGCTATGGTGAAGCAGCAATGCCTCCTTACCTTGGGGAGTCACAGGCTTCAGTTATAGCTTTTTTAGAAAAAATAAATTTAAAACAGTTCAGCAACCCTTTTGAATTGGATGATATCTTGACTTATGTTGATAAAATCGCAATTAATAATACGGCAGCCAAAGCTTCTGTAGATATTGCTTTGCACGATTTGGTGGGGAAATTGATGGGACAACCCTGGCATGCTCTGTGGGGTTACACGGCTACAAAAGTGCCTTTTACAACTTTTACCATTGGCATTGATACAGAAGATGAAGTGCGTAAAAAAACGTTGGAAACGGGGCCTTTCAAAGTGCTTAAAGTGAAACTTGGTGTAGATGAAGCAACAGATAAAATGCTTATCAATACCATACGCTCGGTCACAGATAAACCCATTCGTGTAGATGCAAATCAGGGCTGGAAAGATAAGCATTATGCATTGAAAATGATTGAATGGCTTTCGGAAAGAAAGGTCGAAATGATTGAACAACCATTGCCCAAACATAATTTAGAGGATATGGCGTGGCTTACGGATCAAAGTCCTTTGCCAACCTTCGCCGATGAATCCTGTCAACGCCTGGAAGATATTTTAGGATTACAGGGTGTTTTCAGTGGGATAAATATTAAACTCATGAAATGCACCGGGATGCGTGAAGCACATCAAATGATTACATTGGCAAAAACCTGTGATTTAAAACTCATGATTGGCTGTATGACCGAAACTTCGTGTGCCATTTCTGCAGCAGCACAACTTTCGCCTCAAATGGATTTTGCGGACCTCGATGGCAATTTATTAATTACAAATGATTTGTTCAGTGGTGCAAAATTCAGCAATGGAAAAGTCCAGTTGAACAATGAACCCGGAATTGGAGTTAATATTTTATAATAGTCTGATGTGTTGTTCTATAAACAAAATGAAATCATTTTTAAATGCACATCCGAAATTCTCAATTAGCTCCGTTTTCAAATTCTAATTTTTAAATAATATCTTTTTTTCTGTTATTAAACATATAAAATACATTACGCAAACGTTTGCAGACACAAAAATATTGTCTATTTTTACAACTGATTATACAACTTACAATTTATTCACACTAAAATTATCGTTTATGAAAAAATTTACTTTATTCATGGCTGCCTTTGCACTAACGACATTGGCGATGGCTGCAACTATGTCAGGAACATACAAAGTTGGAACTGCAGAAGTTTCACCTAATTACACATCATTAAGTGCTGCGGTTGCAGATATTAACACAAATGGTGTTGGAGGTGATATTGTACTTGAAATTACTTCGGACATAACCGAAGCCGCCAATATTGGCTTAGCTGTTAACACAAATGGTTTTGGCATTACCATTCGTCCCGACGCAGACGTTGATCGCACCATTACTTTTACGAAAACGACTGATAATACTGCCGCTTCTGGTCATTTCGTGATTGGTCAAAAGAATTTAACCGTAAGCTGGAGTAATCCTGCAACTGATGATAATACAATATCTACAAGCAAAGTAACAATTGACGGTTATGCTGTGGGTGGAACAACAAGAAGATTGAAATTTACAACAGCCAGTGCAAGCATTTCAAGCTCAAAATTGACTGTTATTGTTGGTGCTTGTGAAAATACAGTCATAAAAAATTGTATCTACGAAAGCAAATCAACAGGAACTTCAGCTCAATGCATCGGTATGGTTACCCGCAAGGGTGTTGCAGTGGAAGTCGGACCAATTGGTGTTACTATTGATAATAACATTATTACATCGGTTGCCTCCGTATCCGGACAAGGAATTAATACTACCAGTTCAGGTACTTTGACAACAGTAAAAACAACAGGTTTAGTTGTAAAAAATAATATTATCACTGCCCAAGGTCGTTGCGGTTGGTTTTATTATATCAATGGAGGTGATTTTTATAATAATGAATTTCATTTAACGCAACTAGGAAATGCCGCAACGGTTAATTATGGTTTATGGACATCAACTGGTGCAGC
>JAQTOL010000213.1 GCA_028748945.1 Paludibacter sp. | reverse complement strand
GTAGCATTATTAGCATTTTATTATTTCGGCAAAATGCCATCGAATGTGATTTTGGCTTCCGCCGGTATCATCATGGTAATAGGTTTTATTACACACATTGTTATCAACAAACGTATTGATTAGGTACGGGTTAAAATTATCAAAAAAAAGGATGTCATTTATGGCATCCTTTTTTTTGATAAACCATAATTAATTAAAATGAAAAATATAGACCGCCGTAGAGACTATCAGTAAACTTACTAAATATCGGTTCTGTACTAAATCTGTCAAGTGGCATAATAGCATTATAATTTATTGCCAATTCAAAATCGTAATTCAAAGTCAGATAAATATTTTTTGACAATTTTAGCATACATCCTGGTGAAGCAGTTAAAGTTGAAAACATATTTACAATATAAAAATTATAAAAATTTAATCCAAATCCAATTCGGGGTCTGAATATTCCTTTAGGATATTGATATTCGAACTGGAAAGGTATTTTCGTAAATGGCGATATAATTCCAGTTCCGGGAGCACTTAGAAAAATCAACCCTGTTTTAAAATAATATCTTTCATCTACACGAGGCATCCAAACATGTCCAACTACACCAAATTGGAAGAGATTTAATTGATTATCGGGATTTGATATATTTGCCAGAAATAATCCACCAACCAATTCAGGATTAATTTTAAACGCCGGTATTTTTTTCTCATAAGTTATACATTTCTCCCCATCACAAACGACATAATGGTAATCGGTTGCTAACTTAATTAAGTTTTTATGATCCGGTTTCTTTATACTTTGAATTTCATCTGCCAGTTTTGGGGCATCCTGCATATAATAGGTCAGCAATCCTATGTGATTCGTTGATGTATATGAGTATTTTACATTATTTTCCATTTTGACCCCCTCAGAATAGGGTAATTCGGTTAACGGGACATTCTCTTTATCAAAAAAATAATGACTGTCAATTCCTTTTTTCAAATAGTAAACATTAAATTTACCTTTAATAAGAAACTCCAAAAAAACATCATTCCCATCAACCATTTTTGAAATGAAGAACTTACTATCATTGAAGCGAAAACCAAAAATTTGACCCGGATAATAATGGTGAACAGTATCGGTTGAACTTGCACGATACGAACAGATTTTACTGAGCGAAATATCATTTTGATAATCAACTTCCCCAAACAAGGTATCTTTTTCATTTTTAAGAATATAACCGGGCCTGAAATCTGTTTGTGCCTTTAAAACAACTATTACAAAAAATGCGATCAAAATTAGTATTAAACGTTTCATATGAAATTTATCTTTAAAATATAAATAATTGGTCAAAGATATATATTTACATTTAACTTAACAATAAAATCGTATTTTATTTTAAACTGCAGAAAAAAGTTACCAGAAATGGAACGGAAAAATCCATAACAAATCCCTGATAAATGGAGACAACGGCAAATTCTTTTCCTGAATTTCGGACGATCACCGGAAAAGTAGTATCCATGGTGGTTGCTCCTCCCGCAGAAATGGGAGCCAGTTTGCCAAAATACTTCAGCATCCACGGAGCAAAAAGCAGCGTTATAACTTCACGCATAATATTCGAAAGGAGTGCAATAGTTCCTAATTCAACTCCCTTGTATTGTGTTATCAGGATACTGGATAGCGAATAGTATCCAAAACCGGAACCAACAGCCAGACAATCGGCTAAACTGCGGTCATTCAGAAAAAAACCGACTGCAATCACGCCCAGCCACGTTCCCAATATAGTCATAAGCGGCAAAAAAATGAGCCTTGGATTTAAACTTCGAAACTGCCGGAATGAGTTCGGATCGTTCCCAATGCTGATTCCAACCGAAAACATTAGCGCACACAACACATAAAAGCTGGTATTATAATGTAGAATATCAGCAGGAAACAAGCGGAAAATACCAAGAAGTAGTCCGGTGGCAAAAAACGAAAGTATAATCAGACTCCCTTTCATTTGCTTATCGATTTATTTCGGACGGACAACCAGAGCAACCAGGCAGCAATAATGCTTCCAAATGTTCCGCCCACTGCCAACAAAAAAGCTTCAAAACCAAGTTTGGCAAACTGACTGACAACTGTTTCGTTAGCACCCACTTCTAATCCAAGCAAAAACAATAAAAGCCAGATGAGCGCCAAAATAATTTTATGTATAGAACGTATTTTCCGTTGGCGAAAAAAATAACCAACGATAATCCCGGCAAGCATACAGCCAATGACGATAAACATGATTTGTGGTTTTTAGTGAATGCAAAGATAAGGGAAAACTGCTAAACTGCCAATGTGATAACAGTCATAAAAAACTGCTCCCTGATTCACTGTAAAATGGTAAAAAATGAGTAATTTTGTGGCTTCAAAAAATTCAGGCATTAGTTTAGGATAAAAAATTAATTCACAAAATAATATGAGCAAAAAAGCATTACTAATGATTTTGGATGGCTGGGGAATTGGAAATCATTCCCATTCTGATGTCATCTACAGCACTCCAACACCCTATCTGGATTCATTGTTGGCTAATTATCCAAATTCTCAACTACTTGCATCAGGAGAAGATGTCGGTTTACCTGACGGTCAAATGGGAAACTCGGAAGTAGGCCATTTAAACATCGGTGCCGGACGTGTAGTTTATCAGGATCTGGTAAAAATCAATATTGCCTGTAGGGATAACAGCATCATGAAAAACCCGGGTATCATCAGTGCATATTCTTATGCCCGTGAGAATAAAAAGAAAATTCATTTTTTAGGGCTGGTTTCAGATGGAGGTGTTCACAGTTCATTGGATCATTTATTTAAATTGTGTGATATTGCCAAAGAATATGGTGTAGAAGATGCTTTTGTTCATTGCTTTATGGATGGTCGCGATACGGATCCACGCAGCGGGAAAGGATTTATCGAACAATTAGCGGCACATACAGCAAAAACAAATACCAAAATAGCTTCGATTATCGGTCGTTATTATGCTATGGATCGTGACAAACGTTGGGATCGTGTAAAAAAATCGTACGATTTATTGGTAAATGGAATTGGTGAAACGTCAACCGATTTAGTTGCTTCCATGCAAACTTCGTATGATGCTGGAGTAACCGACGAATTTATCAACCCGATTGTTGCAGTGGATGCTACAGGGAAACCCCTGGCAACTATTGAAGCCGGAGATGTGATTATTTTCTTCAATTATCGCAATGACCGCGCTAAGGAATTAACGGTGGTTCTTACCCAGACAGATATGCCCGAAGAGGGAATGCATACCATTCCGTTGGAATATTATTGCATGACTCCTTATGATTCCTCATATAAAGGATTGCATATTTTGTTCGATAAAGACAATGTTCAGAATACACTCGGCGAATATATTTCAAGCCTGGGAATGAAACAATTGCGAATAGCCGAAACGGAGAAGTTTGCACATGTTACATTCTTTTTCTCGGGAGGTCGCGAAAGCGAATTTGATGGTGAAGAAAGAATTCTAGTTGCATCGCCAAAAGTAGCAACTTACGATCTTCAACCGGAAATGAGTGCACCGGAAGTGGCTGATAAATTAGTTGCAGCATTGAATACAAAGAAATTTGATTTCATTGCACTGAACTTTGCAAACGGCGATATGGTTGGACATACCGGTATTTATGAAGCTATTCAAAAAGCGGTTATTACAGTTGACAATTGTGTAAAAGAAGTGGTAGAAACAGCTAAAGCCAACGATTACGAGGTTATTATCATCGCCGACCACGGAAATGCCGATTACTCAGAAAATGCTGATGGCTCAGCAAATACAGCACATTCATTGAACCCTGTTCCATTTATTTATGTTACTGCAAATAAGAATGCAAAAGTTGTAAACGGCATTCTGGCTGATGTAGCTCCTTCTATTTGTCAGATTCTGGATATTGAACAACCAAAAGAAATGACCGGACACGGACTTATTATTAATTCATAATGCATAATGCTTAATGCACAATTAAGACGCTGTAGATTTTTCTGCAGCGTCTTTTTTTTAATTAATATTTCAAACCTAAAAGGCTAATAATCTGTATTAATTTCAAAATTATGAATTATGAATTATAAATTATGAATTGATTATCATTATCTTTGCATCTCAAAACAAAAAAACAATGACACTAAGAACTGAATTAGAACATCGCATTTTGATCCTTGATGGTGCGATGGGAACCATGATACAACGCCATAAACTCACCGAGAAAGATTATCGCGGTGAGCGATTTGCCAACTGGGACAGCCTTGTTAAAGGCAATAATGACTTATTGATACTTACACAACCGGACATTATTCTCTCTATTCACAATGAATATCTTGCGGCAGGGGCTGATATCATTGAGACAAATACTTTCAATGCCCAAGTCGTTTCGATGGAAGATTACGGAATGGGTTCTCTCGTTCGTGAAATTAATCTCGAAGGCGCACGATTGGCCAGAAAGGCAGCCGATGAATTTACGGCAAAGAATCCGGCAAAACCCCGCTTTGTTGCCGGTGCTGTTGGCCCTACCAATAAAACGGCATCCATGTCGCCCGATGTAAATAATCCGGCTTACCGTGCGGTGAGTTTTGATGATTTGGTGACGGCTTACAAAGAACAAATTCTGGCATTGATAGAAGGTGGAGTGGATGCTTTGCTGATCGAAACGATTTTCGATACATTAAATGCCAAAGCTGCTATTTTTGCTGCTGAAGAAGCCATGACTGAACTCGGCAAAAGGGTTGAAATAATGCTTTCCGCAACCGTAGCCGATAAAAGCGGACGTACTTTATCCGGGCAAACCATTCGTGCTTTCCTGGCTTCCATTTCCCATGCCAGTTTATTGTCTGTTGGTTTGAATTGCTCGTTTGGTGCAAAGGACTTAAAACCCTATTTACAAGAAATTTGTGCCCACTCACCCTGGTATGTCAGTGCCTATCCAAATGCAGGTTTACCCAATCAGTTTGGAGAATACGATGAATCGCCCGAGATGATGGCCGTTCAGGTAAAAGAATATTTTGACGAACAGTTGATCAATATTATTGGTGGATGCTGTGGAACTACACCGGATCATATTGCAGCCTATGGTGTTTTGATTGAAAGCGCTGAAGTAAGAAAAAGGAAAGAGAAAAGTACAAGCCTGTTACTAAGCGGACTTGAGCTTTTAGAGATCACCTCACCCCTAACCCCTCTCCTTAAGGAGAGGGGCATTGTTACAGACTGGACAGAAGAATTCGAACATGCCAACTTTACAACGGATCCTGTTTCTTGGAACTTATTGATTGACAAAGCTAAAGAAATGCGTCATAATCCTACAAAAGCAGAAGATACTTTGTGGGAATGTATTCGTAATAAAAAGATAGGATATAAAATTCGCAGACAACATATTGTAACTGGATATATTGCTGATTTTATTTGCATTGAGAAAAAAGCAATAATTGAAGTCGATGGAGGAATTCATTCAACCATAGAACAGCGTGAACATGATAAATTTAGAACAGAAGTTTTAAACTCGAATGGATTTTACGTTATTCGTTTTACAAATGAAGAAGTTCTTGAGAACCCTTACAATGTTGCAAAAAAAATTAAAGCTGAACTTGATAGCTTACCATCACAAAAACGAAACAATAATTCAGAAACAAATGAACTGCTCCCCTCTCCTCTAGGAGAGGGGTTGGGGGTGAGGTCCTTATTCGTCAATATAGGTGAACGATGCAATGTAGCAGGCTCAAAGGCTTTTCTTCGTTTAATAAACGCGAAAAAATACGAGGAAGCTTTAAGCATTGCTCGAAAACAAGTGGAAGATGGTGCACAAATTATTGATATCAATATGGATGATGCCATGTTGGAATCAAAAGAAGAAATGGTGACTTTCTTGCATTACGTGGCTTCGGAGCCTGAAATTATGCGTGTTCCCATTATGATTGACTCTTCGAAATGGGAAGTGATAGAAGCAGGATTGAAATGCCTGCAGGGAAAATGTATTGTCAATTCAATCAGTTTGAAGGAGGGCGAAGAAGATTTTCTGAACAAAGCCCGAAAGATTCGTTCATACGGTGCAG
>JAQTOL010000212.1 GCA_028748945.1 Paludibacter sp. | reverse complement strand
ATAGAAAACGAAGTACCCGGGATATTTGGAGTTGACACGCGTGAGTTGACAAAGTTGGTTCGCGAAAAAGGAACGATGAGAGGAAAATTCGTTTTCCCCGATGGTGATGATATTGATTTTATTAATCCCGATGATGAAAACCAGGTTGCCAAAGTTAGCTGCAAAGAAGTTATCACTTACGGAAACGGAAAAAATAAAATTCTTCTGGTCGATTGTGGGGTTAAACATAATATTATCCGTTGTTTACTGAAACGTGATACAACAGTCATTCGCGTGCCCTGGGATTATGATTTTAATCATATCGAATACGATGGACTTTTTATTTCAAATGGTCCGGGTGATCCTGAATATGCCAATGATACTGTTCGGAATATTCAAACAGCCATGCAAAGCGAAAAACCGATTTTCGGGATTTGTATGGGTAACCAGTTACTCGCAGTGGCAGGCGGAGCTAAAACCTACAAACTGAAATACGGTCACCGCAGTCATAACCAACCGGTACAACTGGCCGGAACGAACCGTGCGTTTATTACTTCACAAAATCACGGTTTTGCTGTTGACAATAAAACAATCGGTGTTGATTGGGAACCTTTATTTGTAAACATGAATGATAATACCAATGAAGGTATTCGTCACAAAACAAAACCCTGGTTTTCGGCACAATTTCACCCCGAAGCTTCATCGGGACCAACCGATACTGAATTTCTTTTCGATGTATTTATCAATACGATAAAAGACTTTTCAAAACCAATCACCCAAATGATTGAAGATGAACTTGAATCGAGACTGGTAACCAAACACGAATACAAAGGTGCCGAAAAGGGCGAGATTAAAAAAGTCCTGGTTCTTGGTTCAGGAGCCTTGAAGATAGGAGAAGCCGGTGAGTTTGACTATTCCGGTTCACAGGCATTAAAAGCGTTGAAAGAGGAAGGCATTGAAACCGTACTTATCAACCCGAACATTGCAACCGTGCAAACCTCCGAAGGCATTGCAGACAAGGTTTATTTTCTGCCTGTTACACCCGATTTTGTTGAACGTGTTATTGAAAAGGAACGTCCTGATGGTGTTTTCCTTTCGTTCGGTGGGCAAACTGCATTGAATTGCGGTGTGGCTCTTTTTAGAAATAAAATTTTCGAAAAATATAATATCAAGGTTCTTGGAACGCCTGTACAATCGATTATTGACACAGAGGACCGCGAAATTTTCAACCAGAAACTTCATGAGATTGAAGTAAAATATATCAGGAGTGAAGCTGTCACCAATCTTAAAGATGCCATTCGTGCTGCCAATGAACTGGGTTACCCGGTTATTGTTCGTGCAGCTTATGCGCTTGGTGGAATGGGTAGTGGTTTCTGCGATAATGATACGGAATTAATTGAATTGGTTGATAAAGCATTTGCCTATTCAACGCAGGTTTTGGTCGAAAAATCATTGAAGGGCTGGAAAGAAATTGAATACGAAGTGGTTCGCGACAAATACGATAACTGTATCACGGTTTGTAATATGGAAAACTTCGATCCGCTGGGAATTCACACCGGCGAAAGTATCGTGGTTGCTCCTTCGCAAACGCTTACTAACAGCGAATACCATAAACTCCGCGAACTGGCTATCCGGATTATCCGTCATATTGGAATCGTTGGGGAATGTAACGTTCAATATGCATTCGATACGGTTTCGGAAGATTACCGTGTGATTGAAGTAAACGCGCGCTTGAGCCGTTCTTCGGCACTGGCATCCAAAGCAACCGGTTATCCGCTCGCTTTTGTAGCCGCCAAATTAGGACTGGGTTATGGTTTGCCCGAACTTAAAAATTCAGTTACGAAAGTGACTTCCGCCTTCTTCGAACCTGCACTGGATTACATTGTGTGTAAAATTCCACGTTGGGATTTGGGTAAATTCCAGGGCGTTTCACGCCAGTTAGGCTCGAGCATGAAATCGGTTGGAGAGATTATGTCAATCGGTCGGAATTTTGAAGAGGCATTCCAGAAAGGATTGCGTATGATTGGATTGGGCATGCACGGTTTTGTGGCTAATAAGGATTTTTATGCCGACGATGTGGATACGGCACTTTCCAAACCAACGGATAAACGGGTTTTCTATCTGGCGCAAGCTTTACACAGTGGCTACAGCGTAGATAAGTTACATGAACTGACAAAAATAGATCGTTGGTTCCTGTATAAATTGAAGGCAATTGTAGAAAAAGAACATGAACTTGAATCGTTCAATTCGTTAACCGAATTGCCAACAGAAGTTCTTCGTCGTGCCAAAGAAATGGGATTCTCCGATTTCCAGATTACGCGTTTGGTTACCAAATGCAGTAGCGACGAAATTGATGAGAAAATAAAACTGACCCGAATTCATCGAAAATCCCTCGGGATTATTCCAGTAGTAAAACAAATAGACACGCTGGCGGCTGAATATCCGGCTCAAACCAACTATTTGTACCTGACCTATGGTGGAACTGCCGGCGATGTAAAATACCTTGGTGATCACCGTTCGGTGGTGGTACTGGGTTCGGGAGCTTACCGTATCGGTTCGTCTGTAGAGTTCGACCGGTGCGGTGTAAATGCCTTAATGACCATTCGGAAGGAAGGTTTCCGCTCGGTAATGATCAATTATAATCCCGAAACGGTTTCGACCGATTACGATATGTGCGACCGCCTGTACTTCGACGAATTGAGCTTTGAACGGGTTATGGATATTATCGATTTGGAAAATCCTATGGGAACGATTGTTTCCACAGGAGGACAAATTCCGAATAACCTTGCCTTGAAACTGGCAGGATCAAATGTCACCATTCTAGGTACCCAGGCTGAAGATATCGATCGCGCCGAAGACCGGCACAAATTCTCGTCGATGCTCGACACCTTGAAAATTGACCAACCACGATGGAAGGAACTGACAACTTTCGAAGACGTAAATGAATTTGTGGAAGGAATCGGATATCCGGTATTGGTACGTCCGTCTTATGTTCTTTCGGGAGCCGCCATGAATGTCTGTTACGACGCTTCGCAACTGGAGAACTTCCTGAAACTGGCAACCGATGTATCGAAGAAGCATCCGGTGGTTATTTCTGAATTTATCGAGCGTTGCAAGGAAATAGAAATTGATGCGGTTGCCAGAAAAGGCGAAATTCTGGTGTATGCTATTTCGGAGCATGTGGAATTTGCCGGGGTTCACTCGGGTGATGCCACCACACAGTTTCCTCCTCAAAAAATTTATGTGGAAACCATTCGACGAATTAAGAAAATTGCAAGTGAGATTGCAAGTTCATTAAATATCTCCGGACCTTTCAATATCCAGTTTCTGGCCCGTGACAATTATATCAAAGTGATTGAGTGTAACCTCCGTTCTTCACGTAGTTTTCCGTTCGTTTCGAAAGTATTGAAACTGAACTTCATTGAACTGGCAACGAAAGTTATGCTTGGACTGGAAGTGGAAAAACCGGAGAAATCGGCTTTTGATCTCGATTACGTGGGTATCAAAGCTTCGCAGTTCTCCTTTGCCCGCTTGCAACAGGCCGATCCGGTACTGGGAGTGGATATGGCTTCGACCGGTGAAGTGGGTTGTATAGGAGATGATTTCTCCGAAGCAATTTTGAAATCATTGCTTTCGGTTGGGTTCCGCATTCCAAAGAAACGCATCCTGATCTCTTCGGGAGAAGCAAAATCGAAAGTGGAACTGTCGGATGCTTGCCTGTTACTGCAAAAGAAAGGATACGAACTATTTGCAACCCGGGGAACGCAAAAATTCTTAAAGGAAAACGGGGTACATGCAACCATTGTAAACTGGCCGGATGAAGATGGCGATTTGAATGTAAAGAATATGATTTCCAACAAGGAATTCGATTTGGTTATCAACATTCCGAAAAACACGACTAAACGGGAATTGGCTAACGATTATATCATTCGCCGTGGTGCCATTGATTTCAACATTCCGTTGCTGACCAATGCCCGTCTGGCTTCCGCCTTTATCACCGCCTTCTGTACCATGAGCTTCGAAGACATCAAGATTAAGAGTTGGGACGAATACTAAGTTTAATTCATAATTAGTAATTCATAATTCACAATTAAGACAGCCGGTTGCAGGAATGTGACCGGCTGTTTTTACTTAGATTTCCATTTACAGTTTAATTAATATGAATTTCTTTAGTATATTTGCATTCCAATACTAAAAACAATTGTTATGAGCTACTTCCTAACCAACATTCATGTCAACAAAATTTTTCATTTGGAGAATTTTGATATTCCATTAGATAATGATAATTTGAAACATTTGATTATTACAGGGAAAAATGGAAGCGGAAAAACTATTTTGGTAAATGCTATTGTTGAATTTTTGGATATGATCAAGAATGATGTATTGTTGAACTTCCTTAATTTTAGACAATACAAAAAGAATAGCATTCACGTTTTAGAAAATCTAAAAGAAAATGATCTTGGAGATACCCAAATACCTCAAATAGAACAAAACATAAAACATTGGGAAAGCTTAATAAGCGATACTTTTGGAAAAGTTGAACTAAACTTCAATGATATTACTAAAATTATCAAATCTTACAATGAAAATAATTTTGTGTTTGCTTTTTATGAAGCTGCAAGAAAAACCGAAATTAAGGAATCAAAGAATCCAACAAAGCCGAACTTTGCTGCAAATCTTGCCATAAAAAAAGACAATAAAGTATCACAATTTCTAAACTTCTTGGTAGACTTAAAAGTACAAGAGGCATTGGCCAGAAATGAAAGAATGCTAAAGGATGCGGATGAGATTAGAGTCTGGTTTGAAAGTTTTGAGCAATTATTGAAAGATATATTTCAAAACCAAAGTATAAAGTTAGAGTTTGATTACAAAGACTATAGTTTTTATATTCTTGATGGTGTAAAGAAATTTAAGTTTACACAATTATCAGATGGGTATTCCGCAATTATTGATATTGTTGCCGATTTAATATTGAAGATGCAGGAGAAAAGCTCACCAAACAGAGAATATCTAAAACACGGGATTGTAATCATTGATGAAATAGAAACACACTTACATTTGGAATTACAGCGTTTAATTTTACCAATGCTAACCCGTATTTTTCCTAATATCCAGTTTATTGTTACAACTCATTCACCATTTATTCTTAACTCGTTGACTAATGCTGTTGCTTATGATTTGGAAAAACGGGAAAAATTGGAAGACTTAACCGAATATTCTTATGAAGCCTTATCTGAAGGTTATTTTGGTGTTAGATCTGAATCAAGCTATGTTGAAATTCGATTTAATAAATTTAAAGAATTAGCAAATAAAGGCTCACTTTCTGATGGCGAAAAAGCAGAGTTAAATGATCTTATTAAAGAGTTTGATGACCTTTCTGAAGTAGTCTCTCCTCAAATAAAGACTGAATATTATGACGTAAAATTAACTGCAAAAAATAGAGTTGATTTATGATCAGAGTCACCAAAAGTATTGATATTCCAGCTTCATTATTAGTTTCGGGTAATACCGGGCACAACCATCAGGATGTAATAAAACAACTAATTGAGGATCATAAAGGCAAATGCTATGTTTGTGAGAGAATCTGTGTTACTGATTATGAAGTTGAACACTTAAAATCTTCTGCAAATAATCCTGAATTAAAGACTTCATGGAATAATTTATTCTTCTCATGCAGCTATTGCAACGGAAAGAAATTACACTACTTCGACAATATATTAAATCCATCACTTCACAATATTGAAGAAACTATTCAGTGCAATCATTTAGCTGCAACTAAAAGTATTTCTTTTGATTCAAATGAATTGGATAATCCTCAGGTTGTTGAAACCATTCGTTTTTTGAAACGTCTTTTTAATGGTACTGGAAATATGAGGGTTATTAAAGAAGAAAGGTTTTATGAATATTTTCTTAGTCGGATTCTCAATTTTCAGACTGTTATTGATAAATATATTTCAGCAAATACATTAGAAAACAAAAATAGAGTAATTGAAGAATTAGGAATAAAACAAGAATTTCTTGCATTTAAATATCACATTTTGAAACAACGACAAGATTTATT
>JAQTOL010000211.1 GCA_028748945.1 Paludibacter sp. | reverse complement strand
AACTTAAAGAATAAGTATTTTTTCCACTTTACCTGCCACTTCAAGCCCTGCATTACGTCCGGTATCATGTAGTAAAGTTGACCTGTTTTTTTTGTCGTAGAGTAAAATTTCAATATCTGAAGTCATACTTTCTTCAATTCGTCCATCCATAAACCCGGAAACAGGCGAAGCCAATTGGGTCGGGGTTTCCCTGTGGGCATTGATTTCGAGGCGATGGTTTTTGTTTTCAAGCACTAATTCCACGGTTGATTTATCGGCAAATGATTTACGTAGTTTGGTCCCGTTATAAGTGGTGAACTGAAGTAGGCGATCATGCAGCCATACGCCGGCTATACAGCCCAGAAATGAACTTCCAAGCCAGGGGATATTTGCTACAGAAGCTTTGAGCGATATTCCCGGTTCGCTGAAATGATTGGATTGCATCCAAAAATAAGCATCAGGGAAGGAATGTCCCCAGTCTTTTTCTGTATAGCCGCGGCCATTATTAAAATTAACGATTTCACCATGGATAGTTAGTTCTCCCTCGATGCGGTGATCCATGCTCAGAATTCCATGGTAACATTCCATAAAGGGAACAAATGTATAGGGGCCCATAATTCCGGGCGAATACCATGTACCCGGCCAACCGATTTGATTCGTGAAGTTTAATTCGCCTTTTATCTCCGGCAAATCAAGACTTAATTTATCTCCGGAAAAGAAATTATGAGCAATTTCAACCTCAAATTTTCCGGCTTGCGGACGAAATTCCCGGGCTTCAAATTTGTGATATTCAGCCGTTCGTTTTTTACCATCGAGTACCTGAATAAATGCTTGCTGCGAACCATTTCCGTCCATGGCTATTCCCGGAATAAAAGCAAATGCTTTTGATTCGTCGTCATTCACCACTTTAAAATACCAGCCTTCAAAATAGCGCCGGGTCTTTCCCCAACCCTGATATTGTTCCGGTGAAAAGAGGGCCTGCAGTCTGGTTATCATGTATCGTTGGAACTTAATGAATGAATCAGGTATATTTGATATCGGTCAGTTTTTCGGATATTTCCCGCAATTTCCGGGCGCTTTCTTTATCCAGAGCGGTTCTCTTAGGTTGCACCACAACCGGATAACCTTTCAGTTCCTGTCTTCCGTCGGGACCGTAAAATTCTCCTCCTTTTGCATTCGGATCAACCGAGGCGCGTAACTCAGGCAAAGTACCCATGGAAGCGGGTTGGATGATCAAAGATAACAAGGGTTTAAATAACCCGATTATCCATTTGGTAGCCATATGAACAAACAGATTGGTATCGGAGAAACCCGGATGTGCAGCTAATGCCTTGCAATCTATTTTGTTTGCTTCAAAATAACGTTGTAGTTCATAGGTGAAAAGTAAATTGCAAAGTTTGGAGCGACCGTAGGCTTTCATAGGCGAATAGTCTTTCCCATTATCATAAAGCAGGTTATTGAAATCCATAACTCCACTTTTGTGTGCCATGCTGCTCACATTGACGACTCTTGAACCGGGAGTTTTTTTCAAAAGTTCCAGCAACAATCCTGTCAGGGCAAAATGTCCCAAATGATTTGTCCCTATCTGCTTTTCAAAACCATCAACGGTCTGACCGTAAGGAACCATCATGATGCCGGCATTATTCAGCAGTACATCCAACCGGGTCTGACTCTGTTTCATTTTTGTAGAAAAACTATGTACGGAAGTTAAATCACTTAAGTCAAGCCGCACAACGGTGATATCAGCGGCAGGGTAAGTCTCAATGATTTGTGCTTTTGCCAGTTCTCCTTTACTTACCGTACGGCAGGCCATAATGACTTTCGCATTTTTTACGGCAAATGCTTTGGTTGCCTCCAGTCCCAATCCACTATTGGCACCGGTTATTATGATCGTTTTCCCTGATAAATCGGGAATGTCGGATGTTGACCAGTTATGTGAAGACATTGTATTTAAGTTTAATTATAAGTTGGCTTTAATTATTATATAAATCAGAATTCAACGAAATAGGCAATAAGTCCAAGTATGATCAATACAATTCCGGTAATTCTTTTTTCATGTTGATCCAGATACTGTGTATTGAATTTATTTATTCCCTTGAGTCCAAAGTATACTAAAAGAGTCATAATGCTCAGGGTTAAGGTTAAGTAAACGATCGAAACAATCAATACACCTAACCAACCCTGCGTAGCAGCCTGAAAATAAAAAGCTTCAATCTCGATACAGGGGGAAAGAAACATGCCGATACAAAGGGAAGTTATGATAGCTACTTTAGATTTACTCTTTTTTAATTTGTCTTTATTCAGTTCAAAATGTTGGTGACGGTGAGACCTGAAATCAAGAAAAAGATAGATAATTCCCATAACAAGCAGTATTAACGGTGCTGCTATTCTTGTTACATAACTATAACTTTCGGATAACTTGATCCCGACAAAACCAACAATAATACCAATAATAATGGTACTTAATGTGTGTGCGAATCCGGTTATTAGTGTGGCGCCCAATGCTTCCCTGTTAGTCCATTTTTCTGTCTTTGCAATGGTTATTAACGGAATCCAATGATTTGGAAATAATGGATGGATTAATCCCAAAACAACACTTCCCATAAAAATTTGCCACATCGTTTCTTGTTTTATTTGTTTTTAAAAATCTAAATGGAATCGACTTGTATTTTCAATTACCAATTAAAATGTCAGAGTAAAAAATCGTTTTCCGTCAAACTAATAACAATATTCATGTGCTATTGTTTTCGCAACGTTAAACAGGATGAATGAATCGAACGAATGCGGGTGTGTTCGGTCACTTTTTTATTTACTAAATCCACACCTTCCCAAAGTAATAGTTGAGCAGGTGAGGCTGGAGACAACATGGCAGATTCACCCAACACCAGAGCCGGATAGTAAACGCAGGCCGCAATTATTTCCAGTATTGAAAATTCACCCAGAACAGGAATGAGACCGGATAACCGACGATTAATTTCCTCCGGGAAATTAGTTCCAAAATCCAGTATCAATGGCTTATTTGAGACGGTTATTCCGAAACCGGATGTATCGTCAGAAATATCAAAGTATTGATAATCCGAAGCAAGACCCGTAATTTCTTCAGGTGTTTTGTGTTGTTTGATTGAACGGATCTCTCCTGTAATTATACCGTCGAAAAACAAGGTATGTGCAGATTCTACCTGATTGTCTTCTAAATTAAACAGACGGATAATATTTTTTTGTTTGTCCAGTTCTACTACAGCACGGTGTAGGACTTGTGTTGGAGAACAGTAAATAAGTTGTGCGGCTACCCGGGTCGTCTGTTCAAACATAATTCAAAACTCCTTATTATTTAATACATACTTAATTCAAACAATGTATCTTATAATTTTTCAATTTGCCTGAAAGGTTTCAACAATTTCTTTTTGTCGGGTTGTTTCTGTAATACTTTTGATTTTTGAAGCGTATCCGGTTTTAGTTTAGATTTTTTTATATTGAGAACCGAATCGGCTTTTTGTACAACTTTATGCAAACTATCCAGTTTCAACGCATTGTATTCCCGTGTTAATGAAATGCTGTCCAACGAAGCATTAAATGTGCCTTTGAACTTACTACTGCCAAGTAATTCCCCCGAAATGGATTTTATCTTTAGTTTTCTGAGTACCGGCATGTGGAAGGTGTACCGGCGTAATAAACTGTCGTTGTGTGATTCTACACGGGCGCTGTCCGTTTTCCCGTTTACATAATTTATCCGCATGACAACATATTGATTTGTACATGAATCTTCTGGAGTAATGCGTTGTAAGAACCGGAGGGTATAAACATCACCAAACCACAGAGTCGAATCGATAATTTCAAAATTCAGCTTCGTTCGAACTGAATCTTTGTTGAAATTATAGCGGATAGCTTTTTTCCAAAGATTGACTTTTATGATAGCAAGTTTGGCTGAGTCAACAGGATGATATTTGTTACTTTTTACTTCGTTATCAAAATCAGTTAATTGTGTAATTACCTTTGTGTAAATTTCTTCGAATTGTTTCGGATTTTTGGTGTAGAAAACCAATGAGGAATCGAATTGTGCTTCGGTAATCCCATGTTTATTTAATACGAATTTGTAGTACGGGGCTTTATCATTAAGATGCCCGTATTGGTATCCCTTTTCATACAAACAACCATCCAGTTTATGTAAATCGGTTAATACACCGGTCATCTCACGTTGACTTAACACACCTCTGGGATGTCCCTCACAGGCATTAAGCAGTAAAATTATTCCAAGTCCGAGAATAATCCGGACAAAAATTTTATCAGGCAGGTTCAACATCCTTTTCTTTTTTAGTTTCAAGACTGTCGTTTAATTCCTTCCGGAAGAAAATCAATATAATACCAACCGCAACACTGATGGCAGAATCGGCCACATTAAAGATGGGGCTGAAAAATACGGTTTGTCCGGCATCATTCGTGATGATGGGGAAGTAAAGCATGTCCACCACTTTCCCGTAAAATAAACCGGCATAACCCCCGGCATGTGGAAGAAAGGTGGCAACCGGTCCCATGTATTCGCTTGCACTGAAAATTAAGCCGTAAAAAACAGAATCGATAATGTTTCCTGCTGCACCAGCCAGAACAAGTGAAATAGTGAGAATATAACCTGTTCGTGCTTGTTTTTTTATTAAAAGGCGTATATAATAGGCCAATGCAATAACAGCCACTATACGGAAAAGCGTGAGGAATAATTTACCGATTATTTCCATCCCGAAAGCCATCCCGTTATTCTCAATAAAATAAATTTTAAACCAACCAAAAATATCTACTTGTTCGCCCAAAGCAAAATTCAGTTTGATATATATTTTAGATGCCTGATCGACAAGTAAAATGACGAAGATAAGCAGAATGGATTTTTTGGTGATGGACATGGGTGAAAAGCTAATTAAGAATTAAAAAATTAATCCACGTTCGTGGTCCCCGAAGCTATCGGCAAAGGTCTTTAAAACACAAATTCGGCAACCGACATAGCTGCCTTGTTGCCGAATTTTGAGTCTATTTAAGCTGATTATTTCTTTATGTTTTTTGCTTCGATACTTAGAGTGGCATGAGGTACGGCACGCAACCGTTCCTTCGGAATCAGTTTGCCTGTTTCACGGCAAATTCCATAGGTTTTGTTTTCAATACGAATCATGGCTGATTGCAAATGTTGTATGAATTTCATTTGGCGTTGAGCCAAACGACCCGACTCTTCTTTTGAAAGTGTGGCGGCTCCCTCTTCCAATACCTTGAAAGTTGGGGAAGTATCCATAATATCATTCCCATCTAAATTGGTTATGCCATTGCGGAGCATTTCATACTCCTTTTGAGCTTTTTCCAGTTTCTCGGTAATTAACGTGCGAAACTCATCTAATTCAGCATCTGTATATCTCGTTTTTTCTGACATGGCATTCAAATTTAATTGATTTCGAAAGTAGTTAAAATAAATATCCTATTTCGCTTTTTAAATTGCCTGCGAAAATAAGAAAATTGTTTGATTTGGACAATTATTTTGGCAATTATATTTTAGTTATAAGCAAATAAATCCAATAAAGTTAAAGAGTTAACCAAAAGAATAGAATATATTCTGATTATAAATAAAATATGATTACATCGGATTATTAAAAACGTTTATTTTAAATGAATCTCCCGACATATTCAGGAGATAGCCACGATTAAAATTGCCGGATCTCAGGTGCTACTATAAAAATATCCATTGCCCCGATTCTCAACCCGGTGACTATTGCTTACATTTTATTGATTCTGATTTTTACGTTATATTCATCAAATTCAAGTTCGGTTGCACCCTCAAGACTATCAACCAATACCACGGAATTGGCCAGTGTTTGAACGGCAATATAATTGGAATATTCGGCTACAGCTTCATTTATCTCATCGCGACTTTCAATTTCCACAGATATTTTATCGATAATTTCATACCCATTCGACTTGCGGATATTCTGAATACGGTTTACCAGTTCACGGGCAATTCCCTCGCGTAACAAATCATCGCTAACGGTTATATCGAGAGCCACAGTAAGCTTTCCGTCGTTTGCAACCAACCAGCCCGGCATATCTTCGGTGATAATCTC
>JAQTOL010000210.1 GCA_028748945.1 Paludibacter sp. | reverse complement strand
CGGAGCATTCGTGGTTTTGAATATCATTGCCAGAATGAAAATGAAAAACCTACCTACAGTGGCCGACAATCAGAACATTTTGACACTTACAGAAAAGAATTTTCAACAACAAACAAAAACAAAAATAGTCATTGTTGATTTCTGGGCTGCCTGGTGTGCACCTTGTCGCATGATGGCTCCGGTTTTAAATGACGTTGCCGATGCATTGCCAGGCAATATGCAGGTAGGAAAAATAAATGTTGAAGTAGAAAAAGCCCTTGCTCAGAAGTTCAATGTTCGCAGTATTCCAACACTCATTCTTTTTAAAGATGGAAAAGAAGTGAACCGCTTTGTGGGTGTAAAAACCAAAGATTTTTTATTGAAAGAAATGAATAAAATTAATGACCCCATCCCGATAGTTATCGGGACCCTAAAGGGGCTTTAAGACTCAATTTCTGAGAAATAAAAAAGATCCAATAAAACAAACAAAAGTAACTTAATCCCCCTTTAGGGGTTAGGGGTAATATTAATTTTATATGAAAAAAGTACTGATTTTGGGTGGCGGTTTTGCCGGTGTGCAAACAGCCATTGAATTGCAGAAAAGCAAACGATTTAATGTTACGCTGGTTTCCGATCGCGATTATTTGTTTATGTATCCTATTTCAATCTGGGTACCGGTCAGAAAAAAGGAATTCAATGATGTAAAAGTCCCTTTGGCCAGTATTCAAAAGAAACACGGTTTTAACCTGATAATTGATAAAGTCTCGGGCATTGAAGCAGCAGCGAATAAAGTGATCTGCGAAACCCAAACATTGACTTATGATTATTTGGTTGTGGCTTTCGGTGCCGATAAAATGCAGCACAAAGGCATTAACAACACGATGACAATTTGCGGTAAACCCGACCAGACACTTGAATTCAGGAATCAGCTTGATAATCTGATAGCCAAAGGTAGTGGGAAAATTGCCATTGGCTTTGGCGGAAATCCAAAAGATAAATCGGCTGTACGTGGCGGGCCTGCTTTTGAAATGATCTTCAACATACATCAATATTTAAAAAGCAAAGGTCTCCGGAAAAACTTTGAACTGACATTCTTTGCTCCTATGGAAGAGCCCGGAGCACGCATGGGTAAAAATGCCATGAAAGCCATTCATACAATGTTCGCCCAACAAAACCTGCAAAAACGTTTTGGTAAGAAAATTACGGAATTTGTTGAAGACGGGGTTATTTTCGAAGACGAATCGAAACTCGAATCGGATTTAATCATGTTTATAGCAGCCGGGACAGGTTCTGCTATTTTGAAAAATACAGACTTACCACTCTCCGAAGCCGGATTTGTAAAGATCAATGATTATAATCAGGTCAATGAATTTCCAACTGTATTTGCCATTGGTGATGCAGCAGCTTATGAAGGTCCGGAATGGAAAGCCAAACAGGGACATATTGCAGAAGTGATGGGACGCAATGCGGCTCATAATATACTTGAAATTGAAAAGGGAAGTACCGGTTTCAAAGGTTACCAGGAGCACTTAAATATTCTCTGCGTAATGGATATGGGCAATGGGGCAGCGTTTGTTTATCGCGACAGTAAAAAGGAAATCATGATACCCATGCCGGTATTCGGGCATTGGATGAAACAGGTATGGGGAAAGTATGCAATAGCAACCAAATTAGGAAAATTCCCCCGGATTCCGGGTATGTAAGTTTCAACAACCAAACTTTTATGGCAGAAAATTCAATTCAAAATAAATTTCACTGGTACGATGGAAGATTCTATGATAAAGTGATTGCACCCAATCAAAAAGAACTTTTCTCACAGATAATCGGCTTAATTAAACCAAAAGCAAAAATCATCGATGTCGGTTGCGGAACGGGATTTTTCAGTTTTTCTGTTGCAGAAAAATGCAAATCGGTTTTAGGAATTGATTTATCCAACAAAAACATTGAACGGGCAAACCGAAATTTAAACCGAAAATCTTCAGCGAAACTTAAGTTTCGTCATTCAACGATAGAAGAACTTGTTTCGGAAAACGAACATTTTGATTATGCAGTAATGACTTACGTTATTCATGAAGTAAATGAAAATGAACGAATTCCACTTTTATTGGAAATGTCCAAAATAGCTGATAAAATTATTCTGGGTGATTATCTGGTTCCTCAACCGCGAAGTTTTTCCGGGAAATTGACCGCTATAGTTGAATATATTGCCGGAACGGAACATTATAATCATTTTAGAAATTACGAAAGAAATGGTGGAATTCACTATTTGGCAGAAAAAGCCGGTTTATCAATCGAAACTGAAATAAGAAATAATACAAATCACATTGTAGTACTTACAAAATAAGTTACCAAATAATACTATCCGATGAAGAAAATCTCTAAATTTCTGATTACAAAGCGAATTTTTATCCTGGCTCTTTTGGGAGGAGCGGTTTATTTAGCAAGTTCTTATTTGAATATATCAATTTGGTACATAATACTATTCGGAATTTTTACCGGTGTGATTTTTGGAAAAGTTTTTTGCCGTTGGATGTGTCCGATTGGTTTTATGATGGAAATGATTATGGGTGGCGGGAATAAAAGCCAGTTCTCCAGTATGTACCAATATCACAAACTGGGTTGCCCGATTGCCTGGGCTTCCGGATTGCTGAATAAATGGTCGCTTTTTCGCATCAAAATAAATACCGATACCTGTATAAGTTGCGGGAAATGCGATAAAGAATGTTATATCTCATCACTTGAACCGGCAAAGTTCAGCCTGTACAGACCCGAAAAGAAAAAATCGGGAGACAGTTATTCATGTTCAAAATGTCTGAAATGCGTGGCTGCCTGTCCGAATGGCAGTTTAAAGTACAAGATCTGATTCTGACAGATCAACGATAAAATACAGAAGTTAATCTGTATCATTTTAAGGTAGTAGTTTTATTTAGTTACAGTTATGCAATCAACAATAGGTAATTTTTATCAGTATTCAGGAGAGTTGGCTGCCGGAGCGCAACCAACCGTGGATCAATTCATCGATCTCAAGGATGATGGATTTGACGTAATTTTCAATATTTCGCCTTACAGCACGCGAAATGCCATTCATAACGAAGGCGAAATCATCGAAAAGTTAGGCATGCATTATGTCCATTTTCCGATTGATTGTTCTTCTTTGAAACCAATTCATTATAAGACATTTGAAGGAATAATGAACGGGCTTAAAGAAAAGAAAGTGTTTGTTCATTGTGGCGGTAATATCAAATCATCGAACCTCATTCACATGTACCATGTGATAGAAAATCAGGCTGATGAAGTTGAGTCGTTACAGACTTTGAAGAAAATTCAAAATCCGGAGCAAAAGTGGTTTGATTATTTTAAAAGTTTTGGCATGAAAGGTGTACAATAATTAAACTGTCAAAGCACGATAAATTATTATTCCGCCGGAATTTCAATAACGAAATTCCGCCGGAATTTTTTATTCTGAATAAATTGAATGGTAAAATAGCCGGTGTTTATGGATGTCTATTATTTAAACCAGTCAGGCACTTTCATATCGTAACCGGCTCCCTGCATATAATTGTAAGTAGCTAAATTCAGTCCTTTTCCATAATAATCCAGATCAATCTCATGGGGAGTAGTGAATGGAATTTCGTTGTTGGCAAAGCTTCCTGAAGGAATATGAATACGCTTTGCTCCTACACTTTCGGGGGACTGACCGGAAGGACTGTGTATCGTCATGGCATATCGGTGCCAGAATGCGGACTGCATGTATCCGTTTTCGAATAAATCACGGACCACTTCCAACGAATCGAGGGTTTCCTGAGCGGTCTCTGTCGGGAAACCGTACATCAAATAAGCATGAGTCATAATTCCGGCATCAGCAAAGTTTTTCATGCTTTCACGAGCCGTTTCGATCGTTATTCCCTTGTTGATCAATTTTAAAATGCGAGGCGACGCCACTTCCAATCCCCCGGAAATAGCTATGCAGCCGGCTTGTGCCATTATGTAACAAAGTTCGGGTGTATACGATTTTTCAAATCGTACATTGGTCCAGTAACTTAGCGTGAGTTTCCTACGGATAATTTCTTCCGAAAGTTTTCGGAGTAGTGCGGGAGAAGCCGCCTCGTCCACAAAATGGAATCCGGATTGTCCGGTTTGTTGCATGATTGCTTCCATGCGGTTTACAATCAAATCGATTGAAGTCGTTTCGTATCGCCGGATATAATCCAGCGACCCATCGCAAAAGGCGCATTTTCCCCAATAACAGCCGTGTGCCAGCATCATTTTATTCCAACGTCCGTTGCTCCACAAAGCGTGCATGGGGTTGGTCAGTTCTATCAGATTGATGTAGTTATTTTCCAATAATCCATCATAATTGGGTGTTCCCGTATCGGAAAAAGAAATATTTTCTTTGCTGTCGAAATTTGCCCGGACAATCTCTCCATTCTCCGACCGGTAAAGCGTTCGAATCAATTCTCCACCCGTCAGCAAACGAAGCAAAGGCAATTCTCCATCATCATACACGATATAATCCGCATAATCAAAAACAGTGTGATCAGTCAGGCTCCGCAATTCGGTATTCACGTATCCCCCACCCAGACAGATTTTAATTTCGGGATGTTCCTTCCGAAGCCATTGTGCACATCGTAACGCACTGTATAAATTTCCCGGGAATGGAATCGTAAAACCAACCATCCCGGGTTTGGTTTCATCAATCCGTTTTGAAAAGAGATCCAGCATCCATTTGTCAATCAGTGAAAGAGGCTTCTCAAGCTCTTTCTGTAGCGGCTGAAATTCGGGCAGACGCAAACAAAGTGATTCGGCGTAACGAATCAATTCAAAGTGAGGATCAATGGTTTGTTGTATAAAATCGCTGATATCTTTTAATACCAACGTACACAGGTGAATAGCCCGATCATGATTCCCAATCATACCGAATCCCCACTCCAGATCATCATCCGATGGAAAGCGTTTACTGCGCGGCCAAAAGTCAGGATTACAGAAACGTTGAGCCAGACTGTTGTCTTTTCCACTCAGAAAGCGCATGACCGGTTCTATGGTTCTGCAGTAAAAATCGGCTTGTTGCAGTATTATCTTATTCTGCTTGCTGAGTTTTTCCTTTTGATTTGCCAACTCGAATATTTCTTCCAGTTTTGGACCGGTAAACAAAGCTTCAATCAGCTCAATGCTCAAATCCATCTGTTCGGCTTCAAGGTCCCGGGAGCGTAAAAAACCGACTAATTGGGTTGTTGCAGGATAAGCTGTATTAAGCTGAGTAAGGGGTGGCGTAACGAGCAGAATTTTCATTCGGAATATTTTTTACAAACTTACGGATTTATTTTTTCAAACCCGAAAAAAACAGAATATTTCCAACAAAATTCAGGGTATTACACTAATATGTTGTATTTTTGTTCGAATTCAGAATGAACCGCTTTTATAAAATATTTCAGTATTCTAAAAAAAACAGAACATTCTATCTGACCTGAACAATTGATTAATATAAGATTTTAAATTATTTATACCAATTACTCCTGATGAAATTTAAGTTGATTTTCTTTTCCTTAATTATTACGTTCAATCTCTTTGGTCAAAGTATCAAGGATGGTGAGAATTTCTTTAATAACAAACAATATGCAAAGGCAAGATCGGTTTACGAAAGTTTATTAAGCAAAAGACCCAACGATGCTTTGTACAATTATCGTTATGCCAGATGCTGTTACGAGTTGAAAGATGTACAACCGGCCATTGAACATTTCGAAAAGGCCGGGACCAAATATCCCCTTCGTGATTTGTATCTGGGCGAGTTGTATTTTAATACCTACCATTTTGATAAATCGGTGATGGCCTACGAGAGCTATATAGCCACGCTAAAACCCGATGACAAAAGTCTCCCGGATTTAAAACAAAAAGTGAATAAAGCCGGTATTGCCTCCCGTTTATTAACTAAAGTGGAAGACATCGCCATAGTGGATAGTGCCGTGGTCGATAAAAAAGATTTTCTGCGGTTCTATAAGTTCTCAAAAGAATTGGGAACACTCAGCCAGACTTTGTTGAAATTAAAAGCACATCAGGTTGTTGATAAGATTGTATATACCACCCAAAGACAGGATCGTGTCTATTA
>JAQTOL010000209.1 GCA_028748945.1 Paludibacter sp. | reverse complement strand
GGAAGTCAAGCTGTCCGGTAATAATCAAAGCCGGAGTGGCAAAATTACTTACATATTCCGATGGTGAAAATTTCTTATATAAATCGGAGTTCCAGGGTTGTCCATTCAGATCGAAATTCGGAAACCAAAGTTCTTCGGTTGCTCCCCACATGGAACGCAAATCGTAAAGTCCCATCATGGACGCCAGGCATTTGAAACGTTTCGTTTTAGCCTGAAACCAGTTCATCATATATCCACCATACGACCAACCCATGGCACCCATACGGGTCGAATCGACGTATGAAAGATTGGCAAGAGCATCGGTCACCTTCATCAAATCTTCGAAAGGTTTTCCTCCCCAGTCACCCGAAATTTCACGGGTATATGCCTGTCCGTATCCGGTAGAACCGTGAGGATTGGGAAATGCAAGCACATAACCCGCACCCGGATAAACCTGCCAGTCACCGCGGAATGAATTCATCCACTGACTCTGCGGACCACCGTGTACATTCAAAACAAGCGGGTATTTTTTATTCGGATCAAAATTATGAGGTTTCACAATAAAGACTTCCACCTTCACTCCGTCGGCTCCGGCCACCCACATGGTATCGGCGGGACGAACATCAACCGTATTTTCAAATTCTTTGTTGAATGTGGTCAGTTCTGTTTCTTTTGTGTTGTCTGTTATTTTTTGACGGTACAAAGCTGTTGGTTTGCCAATCGTACTGGCAGAATAATACAGATAACCTTTGGAATCAAAATCAAAACTATAAATTGATTTTTCTCCGCTTACCGGTGTTATAGTTGCCGAGTTAATATCAATACTATAAACCGGTTGACGACCTACAACTTCAGCCGTGAAAAAGATCGATTTTGAATCGGCATTCCACTTGATATCATCAATCCAGTTATCGAATTTCTCCGTAATGATTTTTGATTCTCCGGTTTGTCTGTTATACAAAGCGATATTGAATTTATCCGATTCGTATCCGGGAATAAGTTGTTTCCGGTAAGCAATGTATTTTCCATCGGGTGAATAAGTTGGTGAACCATCCCATGCTTCGTTGGTTTTGGTGATATTGACTGCCTCACCTCCGCTAACAGGAACCAGAAAAAGATCGGCATTGGTCGTTGCTTCGGGATGTTGGGTATGATTGGAGACATAACAAAGTTCTTTGCTGTCGGGCGAAAAATTGAAACCAACCCCACCGCCCAGCATAAATACCGGCGAAACAAAATTATCGGGCGTTAAATCCGAATAGCTTTTTGTTTCCGTATTATACAGGAGAATGTGCGAATTCTTTCCGGCAGCATAATCCGTCCAGTGACGGTACAACAAATGATCGGCCACGTAAGCCTGAACCGGACCGTGTGTTGCCAGCGAATCGGCTTCGGCATTTTTCTTACTGTCTGCTCCGCATTCAGGATATACTTCCGACGAAAAGGCAATCAGTTTATTATCGGGTGAAAGTACCGGATCGGACACACCCATGGAAAAATCGGTTATTTTTGTGGTTTTGTTGTCATTGAAAGTATAAAGGTAAACCTGTGCCGAACCGCTTTCGGTCGAGACAAAATAGATACTCTTACTATCGTTGGTCCAAAGCGGATTGTAATTCCCTTTTCCGTTTTCTGTTATCTGTTTTTTGTTTTGTCCATCCGGATCCATGACGTAAATATCAGTCATTGATTTTCCTTTGGGCAAATCGTAACTTGTAAGCGTAAATGCAACATGTTTGCCATCGGGAGAAACTACCGGTGCCCCCACGTTTTTGATTTTATATAAATCATCAATGCTAAAAGCCTTTTTCTCTGCAGAAACAGTTCCTGCCGACAAACAAATAAAGACGGACAATAAATAAATAATTTTTCTCATTATAATAATTTTATTAGCGTGAATTACTCAGGGTGAGTTTTAATAGAATCTGTAGTTGATTAAAATCGGAATACTTATGCAAAAGTACGAATTTAACCTTAATAGAAATGGGGTTGGGGGAGTGAAAAGTAAAAATAATCTGTAAATTATCAGAACAAACTATTATTTATTTTAAGACAGACTATTTTATTTAGAGAATTCGTCTTGACTTTTTAATAATAAAATAATGTCGCTCCTACGGAGCTTAAAAAAACTATATAATTTTATTCTACCATAATATAGCTTCTCTGAAGCTATAAAAAAATGCTCCGTTAGGAGCAGCATTATGGTAGTAGTAATATTCATTTCATTGAAACAAAAGCTCCGTAGGAGCGACATTATAAAAGTCAAGACGACTTTAGAAAGAACAATTTGCAAACCTTGGGAGTAAAACAGCTTGACTTTATATCACTATCATCTTTTGTTCCATGATTAAATTTGATTTGGAAATCACGCAAAGATAGATTCCCTGTTTAAAATCAGGTCCTTTGACCCATTTTACCGTGTGGTTTCCGGGAGTTTGTTTATCATTGAAAATTGATTCGACTTTCTGACCGGCTAAATTGTAAATACTTATATTCACTATACCGTCAGCAACCAGATTATAACTAATTGTTGTCGAAAAACTGCAGGGATTGGGGAAAATACTGAAAGTTGAAGGGGTTAATCTGAGTTCATTCATTGCGGTAAAGGCAGAAGTTTGATAGATCTGCGCGGTATCCATGTTACTGATTTGAATGTTGTCGAACCAGAACTTTTTATTAGTCAAAGCCATTTGTTCTGCTACAATTTCAAACCGATCGACAGCTTTCCAGTCGAAAGCACTTATGGGATTGTACCAGCTTCCATCCCACGAACCACCTTCAACAAAACGGGACAACGGAATATAAACTTTATGCCAGCGATTATCCCATTGAGAGGTCGTTTCATTCATGGTGAAATTCATTCGCCAAGGATGATCTCCGGCGACAGTTGTTTTAGTATCGGTGAACCGGAGATCGAATGTTGTCCCCGGTGAATTTCCTCTGACAAGGAAACTTAATGCGTAATTCTGTGCTTTCAACGCCGATAAATCTTTATCGGGCGAAAAATTAAAACCGACCGTTCCATATTGCGTACAATTTGTCCATGAAAGGCAGAAATTTCCATTATTCGGTTTATCAGCAGCATAAAAATCAACCGTTCCTCCACTCGCGCTACTGGCTTCGGTCATTTTCTCCCCTACAAAATCGGAATAAATATTAAAACCGACCGAATCGGGTTTCATAATATAAACCTGTTGTGCAGGAGCAGTTAAGCCCAGTACATTTACCATAGGGATATTCAGGTCGAAATTAAATTGCTCATTACTTCCTTTTTTAAATAATCCGAAGCCGCCCTGATAATCCCAAATTGTCCAGGCAATTCCTTTTTCTTCGAGGTATTTCCGCACTTCGTTATACCAGTTAACCCGATCGGCATCTTTGCTGTTCAGATTATATACCCCGAATTCTCCACAATAAATATTGACGTTCCGACTTGTTTTAAAAGCCACGGCAATATCAATAAGCGATTTGACTTTGGCAACCGTACCATCATTCTTATAATTATTTAATGCACTTCCAACCCATGTTCCGACCAAATCGGCAGGAACCGATGGCATCGTTGTTGCATTATAGGGGAAAGGGACATTTGCCAATGAAGCCATCGACGGGCTTGGCCAGGTGGCACCCTGATGTGTGAAAACGAACGGATCGTAAAAATGGAAAGTATAGAGCAGATTTGTGTCCGTGTAAACAGGAAGTGATGCCAGTTCGGTATAACTGTTGTAGCCTGCACCACCCACCACTATGGTATGTTGGTTATCAATTGCCCGAATAGCTGTAATCGCAGTTTGTTGTATTTTTCCCCACGACTGTGTCGTAATTGATCCATTCGGCTCGTTCAGTATTTCGTAAAGTATATAGCCGGAACGGGTCATGTAATGATCGGCCATTTGAGTCCATACTTTAGAAAGTACCGTTTCCAGATTTGGATTCTTACTTGCAATATCATCCGATGAATGGTTATCGATGATTAAATACATCTGTAAACTTTCCGCCCAGTCCACAGCCTGATCCAAAAACGAAAAAAACAAAGGATCGATGGTATAATCGGGACTTCCGTTGGTCATATAAAACAGATTAATCGGTAACCGAATCGCATCACAACCTAAACTTTTGATGTTTTCAAAGTCTTTTTTGCTGTATTTCGAGAACTGAATCTGGCGTGTATTCGAGGTCTGAAACCATCCGGTCAGATTCACTCCCCTGCTAAACGGGGCTTGTGCCCGGGTCAGTTCCGGTATTCCAATCAGAAAAACACAGACAAGAAGTAAAGTTGTTTTCTTCATTTTATTAATTATTAATTATTAATTATTAATTATTAATTCTAACAGCATAAACCAACTCATCAACAAACTCACCGTTTTTGAATAATGCTTTTTCAAAACGGGCTTCGAGCGTAAAGCCGGCTTTCTCCAAAACCCGTTGCGAAGCTTTATTGGTGCCAAAGGGTCGCGCAAAGATACGTGTAATGTCGAAGGTCTCGAATCCATACCGAACCATTTCTTTAACGGCTCCGGTCATAATGCCTTGTCCCCAGTAATCTTCGGACAGCCAATAACCCATTTCGGCATTCAGGGCATGTATGTCCGTTTGTTGATAGATGCCTATCGAACCGACAGCTTCGCCGTTGACATCAATGGCAAAAATATTGGTTGGGTTCTTACCGCTAGCCATATTCAGATAGGCTTCAGCAGAAAGGATGGTGTAGGGATGTGGAAATGCATCCGTCAAATTATTGGCGATGTGAATATTGTTTGCATGTTTCATCAAACTGCCCAGATCGGCCCGGGTCCATTTACGTAGGATGAAGTTCATAGTGTTTATTTTTTCTATGATTTATTCTTACTTGTGATACAAAGTAACAGATTTTATATGAATAAAACAGAATAATTTATTAAAATTCAAAGATTTTTGATTGGTTATTTTGAAAGATTTGCACTTGAAAGATGTTCAGTTAATAATGAAAACTTATTTTTTTAGCTCCTGAAATAATTCTTCCAGTTTCGGATGACTGGTGATGGTATAAGAACTTTGTCCGATCATTTTCCGAATCGTTTTTATCCGGTCGGCAGTCATAGGGTGAGAACTGATAAAGGCCGGCACAACAATCGTTTCTTCGGTTTGCAAACGCGAAAACAAATCGGTCATACCCCTGGGATTGATGTGATTTTGAATCATAAGTGCGGTTCCCTGTTCATCGGCTTCCCGTTCGAATTGGCGCGAATAGGAAAGCGATTGCAGGTTGTGGACATTATCGCCAATCACGGCCATGATGCCATTTACATCGCTGAATACCGCCGAAATAAAAATATACCCCGATAAATTGCGGCAAAGCATCTTCATGGAATGCCGGTTGTTGACATGGCTTACCTCGTGCCCGATAAGTCCTGCCAACTCATCGTAATTCTTCATTAAGTCAATCAATCCTGAATAGACAATAATATCGCCGTTGGGCAATGCAAAAGCATTCACCTTCCCCGAACTGACAACCATAAAATGTAGCGGGCGGGTATTATTCAGTTGAAGTTGTTGTGCAAAGGCATTCAAGGCATCGGTTTTAGCAGTATCTATGTCATTCTCCGAAACATATTGATTGAGGAAAGTATTGCCAAGGCTTGTATCGTAACTCCCGGGAATAAGCATCACTGCTTTTTCGGCCACCCATGGAATGACGAGCAGATATCCTCCCACGATGAGTCCCAGAATGATAACTGCCATGCCGATATAAGCTTTCATCCCCAGATGCAGCAACTTATAATACCACCCGATCTGTCCGTTATTACGCAGACAGGCAATGAAACCGGCAATAAAATCAGCATCGCTCACCTGAATGAACGATGCTTTATTAGCTTCACGCCTGATCTCGAGCGAGTCGCCGGTATCTTCAAATGAAATTTCAGCAAGCCTCCATGTTGAATCAGGAATATCCGACGATTCGAAAATCAACCCGACAGCCTGTTCATCAAGAGTCAGTTCAATTTTTTGGGGCGTGGAAGAGATTCCATCAAAATAAATGCCTGTGGTTTTATGCATTAAAATATAAGATCAATATTCAAGAAGTCGCTCATACCCTCGCCGGTAGCATCATTGTAGTCTGCTTCGGTTT
>JAQTOL010000208.1 GCA_028748945.1 Paludibacter sp. | reverse complement strand
TTTGCAATAAAAAAGGAATGTTCGTTGGAGATGATTTCATTGCTTGCATCAACAAAAAAGCGTTCGAAAGTATTCGTCCGTTTATCGAGACGATTGATACCACAGTCCGTTGCTATCCATTGAATATTTTTATGATCTTCAACTATATCGCGGATAATATTGTTACTGATACTTTGGTTGTTGCCCGGATCGGGTTTGTAAACTTTGAATTCCCGGCCGTTGTAAACGTTTAACCCGTCCCAGGTCCCGATCCATAGCAAACCGCTTGAATCCTGATTTATGATATTGATGGAACTATTGGAGAGACCTTCATTATTCGTCAGATTCACTATATCGTAGTTCAGGGCGTTGGATGAAAACGATAAAAAAAAGCAAAAATACAGGAGGGATTTTTTCATTGAATGCTTGTTTTGCTAAATGCTTACGCAAATATACAATATTATGAGTTCAATAGATTCGGGTAAAGGTATCTATTTTTGTCAAAAAGGTATCATAACGGTGTAAGCGAAAAATAATGTACTCATTTGTTGAAAAAAGATACCCTGGTGCCGATGGGCTTAATCTATATTTGTCGTCTCAAACTTAAAACAAAATATTATGGACATTGCAAAACGAAGTACAGCTAATCCCTTGCTACGTCCCGGTGACTTGAAAGCCGGAATAAACGGTATGGAAATTACCTGCCTTCTCAACCCCGGAGTTTTTCGGATGAATGGAAAAACATGGCTCCTGCTTCGGGTTGCCGAACGTCCGACTCAACTGGAAAATAAAATCAGTTTTCCTATATATAAGAATAATAAGATTGAAGTGCTCAGCTTCGATAAAAATGATCCGCAACTGGATGCCACCGACCCGCGTGTCATCCTCTATCAGGGAAAAAACTACCTCACAACACTTTCTTATCTTCGACTGGTTTGCAGCGATGATGATATTCATTTCTATGAAGATCCGGCTTATCCGCCCATTTTTGGGGAAGGTGATCTGGAAGCCTTCGGGATTGAAGACTGCCGTGTAGCTACTATGGAAGATGGTTTTTACCTCAGTTTCACTGAAGTTTCGTCGGTGGCCGTTGGTGTCGGACTTATCATTACAAAAGACTTTCAGCATTTCGACCGTAAAGGAATGATTTTCCCTCCGCACAATAAAGACAGCGCACTATTTGAAGAAAAAATAAACGGAATGTATTATGCATTTCACCGTCCGAGCAGCCCCGAATTGGGTGGAAATTATATCTGGCTGGCTCAATCACGGGATCGCTTACATTGGGGAAACCATAAATGTGTAGCCATTACCCGCGAAGGAAGCTGGGATTCGGCCCGTGTCGGAGCCGGTGGTGCGCCCATTAAAACCTCCGAAGGCTGGTTGGAAATTTATCACGGTGCCAATAAAGATAACCGCTACTGTTTGGGCGCTTTGCTGTTGGATTTAAACGATCCATCGAAAGTGTTGGCACGAAGTACAGAGCCTATTATGGAACCAATAGCCGAATACGAACAAACCGGATTTTTCGGAAATGTGGTATTTACTAACGGGCATTATGTGAAAGGTGATACTATAAAGATTTTTTACGGTGCAAGCGATGAAGTAATCTGCAGCGCTGAGTTTTCCATTACCGAAATTTTGAAATCATTAAAAAAGAACTAATGGCCAATAAATTAACCGGAGAATTCGAATTCTTCAAAACACAGCCTAAAAATGTTCGTACCATATTGGTTACCAATATGCTGTATGCACTTATATTACCGATTATCGAGATATTTGTGGGTGCGTATATCATGCGTAACACGGGAAATTCTTCGTATGTGGCCATTTATCAACTTTTAATGTATGTCGGTGTGGTAAGTACTTCGGTTTTGAACGGAGCTTTACTTAAAATTTTTAAAGTAAACAGATTATATAGTTTTGGAATAATTCTGACTGCAATTTCTTTGATGGTGATGATGTTTGTACAATCGCTGGGCATTGTACAACTGGGTATTGCCGGTTTCGCTTTGGGAGCTTCCACCGGGTTTTTCTGGACAAACCGTTATTTGTTAACCCTGAATTCGACGAATGATAAAAACCGGAATTATTTCTTCGGACTGGAGTCCTTTTTCTTCTCCCTTTGGAGCATTGTTGTTCCCTTGATAGTGGGAGTTTTTTTGGCAAGTTTGGATGGAAAGACCCTGTTCGGTCATGTCCTGAGTGTCAACATGGGTTACCAGATTATTACAGTAGTCGTGTTTTTTATTGCTGTTGCTGCAACCATTGTATTGTCTAAAGGAGATTTTGTCAATCCGGTTCAAAAGAAATTCGTTTACTTCCGCTACCATATTTTGTGGCAGAAATTTCTTGCTTTAGCCAGTCTGAAAGGGATGGTACAAGGCTTTTTGGTTACCGCTCCGGCTATTCTGGTTATGCGTTTGGTTGGAAATGAAGGTTCATTGGGCTTGATTCAGGGAATTGGTGGCGGCGCCACGGCCATCATTGTTTATGTCCTCGGGCGCATAGCAAAACCCGAACACCGTATGAAAATATTCGGTTTTGGATTATTTGTATTTTTTATAGGAACCCTGGTGAATGGAATTATGTTTTCTGCTTTGGGTGTAATTATCTTTGTTCTTTGCAAAGTGCTTTTCCAGCCCTTACACGATTTAGCTTATTTCCCGACTATGATGAAAACGATCGATGCGGTTTCAGGCATTGAAAAACGGAATGAATATGCTTATATTTTAAGTCATGAAGTCGGGTTGTTTTTCGGACGGGCGTTGGGGATGATTTTGTTTATTTCACTGGCTTATTTGGTTTCTGAAACTTTTGCCTTGAAATATGCCCTTATTATAGTGGCTGCCCTGCAATTAATTTCCTTGCCATTGGCAAAACACATTATCAAAGAGATTGATACAAAGTATACCAAAAAATCGGATCATACAAAAGGAAAAGATGTAATAGCCCCGATTATTGAGGAGCTAAAAGATGTAAAATAAGCCTGAACTGCGTGTTGGAAATTGAGACAGGTTTTAATTCAACGCTCTCAATTCCGATACTGGTCAAACATTTTTATAAAAATTTCAAATTATGAAAACATTTAAATCATTTCTATTTCTCATTTCCTTTGCAGCGATAATAACATCCTGCGGAGCAAACGATGATTATGGAAAGCCGGTAATACAAACGGCCATTCCAAGAATAGAACTGATGCCTAATGCTCCACAACCGTATAAAATTATCGATTGGAAGCAAAAAGCGAAAGATTACGATGCGTATGTTTTCGACTTTAATCCGGATGTTCCGGCAGGTTCGATGATCTGGCTTGATAACAGCCAGCGTAATATCCCGCAGATTACTTTTGGTCTTTATACCGCAATCAACGATTGCCGTCAGGGACCAAACCATAACAACGGTGAATTTCATGAAAGTCTGAATTCACTTTCGGCCATTCTGGGAGCGGGCTTGATGGGTATTGACAAAACGCATCAGAATGGATACAATTATGTAAAAATGATTCAGAATTATTTCAATTCGGGAACCGGTTGGAATATCATGATGAATAATACCTGTCCCGAAGTAGCCCAATTGGGTGGCGGTTACGGTCGCGACTGGTGGTACGATGTGTTGCCGAATGTGCTTTTCTATGCCGTTTGTGATGTTTTCCCCAACGTCGACAATGCCGATAATATTCAACACAGCATTGCCGAACAGTTTTGTAAAGCCGATTCTGTATTGAACGGAAATTACGATTATTCATATTTTGATTACGGCCAAATGAAAGGCATGGTGAATAAAATTCCACTGCAACAGGATGCCGCCGGTGGACAGGGATATGTATTATATGCCGCTTATCAAAAGTATCACGATGCACGGTACCTGGCTCATGCCAAGTCGGCTATTGCAGCTCTCGATGGACAAAAGGAAAGTCGTTTTTACGAGATTCTTCTTCCCATGGGAATTTACACCGCAGCCCGGTTAAATGCCGAACAGGGAACCAATTATAATATCGATAAAATGATCAATTGGGTTTTCGACGGCTGTAAGAGCCCGACAGGACGCACAGGCTGGGGAGTGATTGTCGGTAAATGGGGCGATTATGATGTTAGCGGCTTACAGGGAAGTACACTCGACGGAGGAGGATATGCTTTTCTGATGAACAGTATGAAAATGGCCTGGCCGTTGGTTCCCATGGTGAAGTATCAACCTCAGTTTGCCCGTGCCATTGGTAAATGGATGTTGAACAATGTAAATGCCGCTCGTTTATTTTTCCCCAACGAAATTCCGGACGGAAATCAATGGCTTCCCGAAATGAAAGATTATACACACTCTCTGGTAGCTTACGAAGGACTGCGTTTTGAAGATTGTTACAATAAACCCTCTTTGAAAGGTGTTCATCCGGTGGCTTTGGGGGATGGACCAAACTGGAATCCGAAAAACCCGAAGGAAACCATGTTCAGTTTGTACAGCACATCACCGGTAGGTATTATGGGTGCCATTGTTGATACGACGGATGTGAAAATGATATTGAGGTTAAATTGTAATAAAACGGATTTTTATGCCAACACTACTTATCCGACATACCTGTATTACAATCCATACGCACTGCCCAAAAATGTAACATATCATCCTTCGGGACGGGTAGATGTTTTTGATATTCTCACGAAGAAATATGTTGCCAAAGATATTACTACCGATACGAAAATTGAAATTCCGACCGATCAGGCTTGTTTGCTGGTTGAATTACCTGCCGGAGTAAAAATAGAAAACAAAAACAATAAACTGGAAGCAAACGGAATCACCATTTCATTTCAGTAAGCTTACAGCATCTAAATATCAATTAAAATGAAAAAAACACTCTTTCTTATTTTTATGGGCTGCCTTGGTTTTTCTCTTGCAGCTCAGAATCTGATTCAGATTAGCGGCACGGTAAAAGATGCTGTCACAAATGAAGAACTTATCGGTGTAAACGTCGTTATTGCCGGAACCAGCACGGGAACAGTCACCGGAATGAATGGTGATTTTACACTTGCAGCACCCCAAAACGGAACCCTGAAACTTTCCTATATCGGTTACAAACCTATGGAAGTTAAAATTGAAGGACAAAAAACACTGGCTATTAAAATGGAAGTGGAAAGCGAATTGATGGACGAAGTCGTTGTTGTCGGATATTCGGTTCAAAAGAAAAGGGATGTACTGGGAGCCATTAGTAAAGTCAACAGTGAAGAACTTTCCAAAATCCCCGTTGCATCGGCTGAACAAGCTTTGCAAGGTCGTGTTGCGGGAGTGAATGTTGCAGCACAAACAGGTGCTCCGGGTGCTCCAATCTCCGTTCGTATTCGTGGTGTCAACTCCATAGGTTTGGGTAATGACCCCTTGTATATTGTGGATGGAATCCCTGTCGAGGGTGCACTTAACAGTATTTCTCCCAGTGAAATTGAAAGCATGACGGTGTTGAAAGATGCTTCCTCGGCTGCGATTTACGGTTCACGTGCAACAAATGGTGTGATTTTGATAACCACAAAAAGCGGAAAAGCCGGCGAAGCAAAGATTACCTACAGTACACAAATAGGTTTTCAAACCCATGGCAATCTGACCAAAATGGCCACCACAGATCAATACATTCAAATGTATAACGAAGCAGCCAGGGCGGATAATCAGACTTCCATTGTACAACGGGCTCTTATTGAAGGTAGTTGGGTAAAGGATTTTCCGAATGTAAGTCATATCGATGAAATTTTTCAGACGGCACCGCTTCAATCGCACGAATTATCGATAAGCGGCGGTAATGAAAAAACAGTATATCTTGTTTCGGCATATTATTACAATCAGGTTGGTATTATTAAACATACCGGATATGATCGGGTAAATATACGGTCCAATATTAATTCGGAAGTGAAAAAATGGCTGAAGGTAGGCCTGAATGTGAGTGGTGGACTTTCAAATACCCGTATGGTTTCCAGTTCGGGTGACGGATCAGCCGGCGAAGGGGGTAGTGTGGTTCGATATGCTTTGTACAGAAGCCCGGCCATTCCGGTTTATAATGCCGCAGGGGGATATGTTGATTTACCTTCGGAATATTATGGAAATTCGGTTTATAATTCATTTTTTGGCGATGGATAT
>JAQTOL010000207.1 GCA_028748945.1 Paludibacter sp. | reverse complement strand
GCGTAACGGACAGTACGAAGAAGCCATGAAGCTTCATCTCGAAGATATTCCTTTTCCCGGAAGTTTAGGTCGTGCATGTTATGCGCCTTGTCAAAATGCCTGTACACGTGCAAGCCTGGAAGGTTCGGTAGATATTCGTAAAACCAAACGTTTTTTTGCCGACTGGTATTATGAAAAATATCCTGAAGCTCCCGAAGTGGAAATTAAAAATAAAACGGACAAGAAAATTGCCGTTATCGGTTCGGGTCCGGCCGGAATCACTGCTGCTTATCACTTGGCTCTGAAAGGTCATACTGTAACAATATTCGAAGCTGCTCCTGCTGCCGGTGGAATGTTACGATTGGCTTTACCCGAATATCGTGCACCAAAGAGCGTAGTTGACCGTGATTTAAAAAATATAACCGTACTTGGAGTTAAAATTGAAGTAAACAAAAAGATTACGGATTTAAAAGCATTGAAAAAAGAAGGTTACGATGCCGTATTTGTTTCGGTTGGAACACACGATGCTGTAACTTCGAAAACAGAAGGCTCAGACTTAAAAGGTATTGTTGACTGTCTTTATTTTCTCCGTGAAGCCAATATTGGTAAAAAAGAAGACCTGAAAGGCAAACGCGTGATGGTAATTGGTGGAGGTAACACAGCCATTGATGCTGCGCGTACTTCATTACGGCTTGGTGCTGAAAAAGTAATCGTTGTTTATCGTCGTAGTCGTGAAGAAATGCCATGTTTTGCTCCTGAAATTCACGAAGCTGAAGAAGAAGGCGTTGAAATAATGATTCTCCGTAATCCTGTCAGGTATATTGGCGCAAAAGGCCAAATCAAACAGGTTCAATTGGTAAAAATGCAATTGGGCGAAAAAGATGCCAGCGGCCGTCGTAGTCCTGAACCGGTAAAAGGTTCGGAATATATCGAAAATGTGGATTATGTAATCGAAGCTATCGGTTTAAAACCTTCCACTTCGCCTTTTGCAGGTCAAATTGATTTGAATAAAAACGGAACGATTGTAGCCAACAAAAAAACGTTGCAAACTTCTGTTGATTACATATTTGCAGGTGGTGATACCGTTACCGGTGCAACCACTTTGATTGAAGCTGCCGGACAAGGTAAAAAGGGCGCTTTCTACATGGACAAATACTTACGTGATTTGAACATGGAAGATTTTGAAGATGGTGACAAATTGCCTGCTATTGAAAAAACATCAATAATCAACAACTATAAAGGTGCTGTTAAACCGGTTGTTCCTAGTGCAATGATGCCATTGGCTCAACGAGCAACAAGCTGGGAAGAAGTGGAACAAACATATACTGAAGCGGAAGTAAAAGCTAATACTGAACGTTGTCTCGATTGTAGCAATTGCCGCGAGTGCCATCAATGTGTGACTGCTTGTCCTTCGAATGCCATTGATTTTAAACAAAAAACACAGGTTGTAAATACAACCGTAAAATCAGTAGTGGTTACCACCGGTTATAATTTATTTCCTCCAACAGGAAAACCAAATTACGGGTATGCCAAATATGCAAATGTGATTGATTCCATGCAAATGGATCGTTTGATCGCACCAACTCGTCCGTACAACAATGTACTTCGTCCGGGTGATGGAAAAACACCTGATAACATTGCTTATGTGCTTTGTACGGGTTCACGCGATTCGGCTATTGAGAACTCCGGTTGCGGTGCCGATTGTGCCAATAACCCTATTTGTTCCCAGATTTGCTGTATGTATTCCATTAAGCAAGCACAACTTTTGATGGGTGCGTTACCAATGGCCGACATAACCATTTACTACATGGATATCCGTGCATTTGGTAAGGGTTACGAAGAATTCTTCCAGGAATCAAAATCAATGGGAGTGAACTTTGTAAAAGGAAAAGTAGCCAAAATCCGTGAAAACGAAAACGGCAGCGGTGATTTGATTTTGCGTTACGAAGATGTTACCAAAGGTGTGGTAAAAGAAGCCAAACACGATGTGGTAGTGCTTTCGGTCGGAGTTGTTCCGAATAAGAATGTTCCGCAAATGTTTAAAAATCAGTTATTGGAATTGGATGACTATAATTTTGTGAAACAAACCGATGAACTGATTAATCCGGCACTGACAAGTATCGATGGCGTTTTTGTGGCAGGTGCTGCTTCTGGACCTAAAGATATTCCGGATTCAATTTTATCGGCCGGATGTGCTGCATCCGAAGTTGATGGTTATCTGAATAAGATACAAGAATCAAGAACCAGGATTCAAGACAAGAAAAAAGAATTTACAATAGTATAGGAGTTTCAGGATAAAGAATCAGGAATTAAAACACAATTGTCTTAGCTCTTGATTCTAAAATCTAAAAATCTAAAAGAAATGAAAGAAAGAATAGGTGTATATATTTGTCATTGCGGCGGAAATATTTCCGATTACGTAGATGTGGAAGAATTAGGCAAAATGTTTCATAAAGAGGAAAACGTTGTCATCTCCAAAGATGTAATGTTTGCCTGTGCCGATTCCAACCAGAAAGACATGGTGAAAGATATTCAGGAAAATAATCTGGATGCAATCGTGGTTTGTTCTTGCTCACCAAAACTGCATTTACATACGTTTAAGAATGTAGCTTCGCGTGCCGGTTTAAATCCATCCAACTATGTTCAGGTTAATATCCGTGAGCAATGTTCGTGGCCACACAGTGACCGTCCCCGCGAAGCAACGGTGAAAGCCGCCGGATTAATTCGTGCCGGTATCAACCGTGTTTCATTTTCAGAATCGTTGGAAAATATTGAACTTTCGGTAAAGAAAACAGCCCTTGTGGTTGGTGCCGGAGTTGCAGGTATGAAAGCGGCGATTGAATTGGCAAAAAGCGGAAATGAAGTGTTCCTTATTGAAAAAGATTATTTTGTAGGAGGACGGATTGCCCAGAAAGATAGTTTGTTCATGTCGGGACAAAAAGGAAAAGATATTGTTGCTTCTTTGTACGAAGAAATCAAAAAGCAAACAAATATCACTTTGTTTACCGGAGCTACCGTTGAAAAAGTTTCGGGAAGTCTTGGAAATTTCCATGTTGATATCAAGGTTAAACCTCGTTTTATCAATGGAAAAGCCGACAAACAAGCTGTGAAACGTGCTATGGAAGAATGTCCGGTTTCGGTGGATGATGCCTTTAATTTAGGTTTGACCAAACGAAAAGCCATTTATAAAAATTATCCTGAAGCATTGCCTGATGTTCCTGTTGTTGAAGCCGAATTGTTGAAAAACGAAACTGATTTCGTTGCCAAATTTGCTTCTACCCTGAACCTGAACGAACAGGAAGAAACGCTTTCGTTAATCGTTGGATCTGTATTGGTAACAACCGGTTATGATAATTATCAACCCAAAGAAGGTGAATTTGGATACAACACCATTGATAATGTAGTTACGCTCCCTGAATTGAACCGTTTGATTGAATTGAATCCTGAAAAACTGGTTTACAAAGGCAAGCAAATCAAGACGGTTGCCTTTATCTATTGTGTGGGGAGTCGTCAGAAAAAAGGGGACAATAAATATTGTTCACGTCAGTGTTGTACGTCAACCATTCATACTTCGTTGCAACTGAAACAAAAATACGAGAAAATCCAGACTTATCACGTTTATCGCGATATCCGTACGTACGGAAAACAGGAGATTTTGTATGCCGAATCGTCCAAACAAGGCGATATGTATTTTAAATACGAAGACAAGGAATTACCTGTAGTAGAATTGGATGGCAAATCGACCATTGTGAAGGTAAAAGATTATCTGACAGCTAAGAAAGATCTGGAAATTGAAGCTGATTTGGTAGTTTTGGTAACCGGAATGGTGCCACGCGAAGACTCAATCCGTATGTCCGAACTTTTCAAAATTCCAATTGGTCGCGATAAATTCTTCAACGAAATTCACCCGAAACTGAAACCGGTGGAAACGGTTATCAAAGGAGTTTACATTGGCGGAACCTGTCAGGGACCAAAGAATGTAACTGAATCGGTACAGTCGTCATTGGCAGGTGCTTCCAAAATCACGGCTTTGCTTAAGAGCGGAACCGTTTCAGTGGACCCGATTATTGCCCGTGTGAATGCTGATGCTTGTACCTGGTGCGGAAAATGTTCTGATGTGTGCGACTATACGGCCATTAAAGAAGTGGAAGTAGATGGCAAACGCATTGCTGCTGTGAATAAAGCGGTTTGTACCGGTTGCGGTATGTGTGCTCCGGTTTGTCCGACGAACGCCATTGAAATTGCTCAGTACACCGACCATGAAATCGAATCGATGATTGATGGATTTATGCACGAAGTGAAAATCAGGGAAAAAGAAGTGAATCCGGAAGAAGTTCAGGAAGAAGGCAAAGTGGGTATGAAAGAATATCCTCAGGTTTGGAAAGAAATTCTGGCTGGAATGTCCGACGAGAAAAACACCATTCCTGAAATTGTCGCCAACTCAAAACTTGCCGGTGATCTGGTTACATTCCACCTAATGACCATGAATCGCTACGGTGTGGTAGTACCGGCCGGTATGGATGCGAAAGAAGAATATTTTTATTATAAAAAGAAATAGACAAAAGAACCAAGAACCAAGAACCAAGAACCAAGAGCTAGGATATATGATGTCTAGACTCTTGATTCTTGGATCTAAAAATCTAAAAAATATATGTCAAGAGTTAATCCTGAATTTGCAACCGAACTTCAAAAATACGGAGCGAGTGATTTTAGCGCCTGTTTCAATTGTGGAAACTGTACGGCAACTTGCGCTCTCTCCACAACCGACAGTTCGTTTCCACGTGAAATGATTCGTTACAGTACCCTGGGACTGGAAGATGAAATAAAAGCGTCGTTGAAGCCCTGGGAATGTTATTATTGTGGCGAATGTTCGTCGGAATGTCCGCGGCAAGCCGAACCGGGCGAGTTAATGATGTCGCTGCGCCGCTGGTTGACGGCCAAGTATGACTGGACAGGTTTGTCCGGTTTAATGTACAAATCGTTGCCGGCAAGTATTACTGCCTTTGTTCTTACATTTGTGGGTGTGCTGGCATTCGCCTTTAATGCCGATTTTGATCTGGAACATATGATGCATGTAGGTCACTTGTTCGAAGCCATTGCAATTGCTTCTATCATGGCAGTAATTTTTGTTCCGAATATCATTCGGATGTGGTATTTTACTATTCTGAAACCGAAAACGAAAGTGCCGTTTAAAAAGTATGTAAGCAGTCTGGGTGAGTTTTTTGTAACCATGTTTACCCAGAAACGGGCATTGGATTGTGACGACAACCGCTTCCGTTGGTTTGAACATTTTATATTGGTAATCGGTTATTTATCGCTGTTATTCACAACGGTATTTATGGACTGGTTTTCATCACAATACATGTTCGTCATTGTTTTCGGATACGTGGTTAGTGCCATTGTATTTGTGGTAACGGTTGATTTTGTAAACAGCCGCATGAAAAAGAAAAAAACAATGAATCAACATTCACAACCTTCGGACTGGTTTTTCGTCATCTGGTTATTTATGATGGGCTTAACCGCCTTTATGACCCGCCTGTTTATCGATCTGGACATTCTGGAAATGAACAAATGGTTGTATGTTCTTCATTTCACCATTTTGGTTCAATGGGCATTAATCATTGTTCCTTTCGGTAAATGGACACACTTCCTGTATCGTTCCTTTGCCATGTATTTTGCGAAGTTGAAAGAGGCATAATTTTTAAAAGCTACAAACTTTCCCAAAGTTTAGAACTTTGGGAAAGTTATAACAATATCCGGCTGAATTTCCTTGAGGAGATTCAGCCGGTTTTATTCTGTTTGTTTTTTCGGGCTGAAAGCCCTTTATATCCCAGCCCAATGGAAAGCCATGAAATGGCGATGCATTGGGTTAAAAGGAGAAAGTTAGAATTGCGCCCCGAAGGGGCAGCATAGATTATGTCCACAAATAATCCTCGTTGTAATCAACCCCGTTTTCCTTCAAGAATTGAATATATTCCTCCTGGAATGTTCGTTTTTTATGATGTTCTTTTTGTATTCGAATGTAATTTTCAACTGTTGCGACCTTTGATTGACTTACTGAATATCCGGCATAACCACCTTGCCATTCGAATTCACGATAATGTGGTCCTAATGTTTT
>JAQTOL010000206.1 GCA_028748945.1 Paludibacter sp. | reverse complement strand
CAGCTCATGGCGAACATCACGCCCAGATAAATGAGAATCATGATGGGGTTTTTAAAAAACAGATCCAGTGAACTCATAATAGAGGCTTCCACTTCGCCCACATCGCCGGTCATACATGCCATGATATCGCCTTTACGCTCATCGGTAAAGAACCCAATCGGTAAACTGATGATTTTTTTGTAGAGTTGATTTCGCAAATCACGCAAAACCCCCGTACGAATTGGAATCATAAAATAGGAACCAAAATAAGAAGAACCTACTTTGAAAGCCGTCATTAAAACCAGAAATAATCCTACATATAGCAGAGCCAGATTTGGACCAACAAGCTCAATCAGTCGCTCTATAGAATAATAAAGATTGTTTTTTATGGCCGCTGTAATCTCTTTCATACTTTCACTCCAGGTCCATACAATATAGGTTTTATTTACCACTTCTATTTTAAACAGAATTCTAAGTACAGGAATTACTGCTGCGAATGAGAATAAACTAAACACAGTGGATAGCAGGTTAAACAACAAGCTCAGGAAAACGTATTTTTTATAGGGCGGAATAAACCGCTTGAGTAATGAGATGAATTTGAACATGGATATAAGCCCCCTAAATCCCCCAAGGGGGACTTTTATATAGTATTATTAAATTAGATATTAAGTTAGTATTATTAAATTGGTTGTTTGAATTTATATTTTTTTAGAGAATAAGTCTTTAAGTCCCCCTTGGGGGATTTAGGGGGCTTTTAAATTCCCGTATAATTCCGTGGAGTAATGCGTCTTAATTCTTCTTTTACCGATTGGTCTACATCCAAAGTCTCGATAAAGTCCCGGATGGATTTTTCGGTTATGCCTTCATTGGTACGTGTCAGTGATTTTAATGCTTCATAGGGTGAAGGATAAGCCTCGCGCCGTAAAATGGTTTGAATTCCTTCGGCAACTACCGCCCAGGTATTGTCCAGATCGCGGTAAATGGCTGTTTCGTTAAGTAAAAGTTTGCTTAATCCTTTTATAATGCTTTGAGTGGCAATCATTGTATGAGCAAACGGAACCCCTACATTTCTGAGAACGGTACTGTCGGTAAGGTCGCGCTGCAAACGTGAAATGGGTAATTTCCCCGACATAAATTCCAACGAAGCATTGGCAATAGCCAGATTGCCTTCCGCATTTTCGAAATCAATCGGATTTACCTTATGAGGCATTGCCGATGAGCCTATTTCGCCGGCTTTGATGCGTTGTTTGAAATATTCCATTGAGACATAAGTCCATACGTCACGACAAAAATCAATTAATATCGTATTAATGCGTTTCATGGTATCAAACTGCGAAGCTAAATTGTCGTAATTGGAAATCTGTGTTGTCCATTGTTCCCGTTGTAACCCGAGTTTATCGTTTACAAAGTGATTCCCGAATGATTTCCAGTCGATAGACGGATAAGCAACCTTATGTGCATTGAAGTTCCCGGTAGCACCGCCAAACTTTGCCGAATTGACTGTCTGTTTTAAGGTTAACAGCTGTTGATTAAGCCGGTTGACAAATACCATCATCTCCTTTCCCAAACGGGTTGGTGAAGCGGGTTGTCCGTGTGTTTTGGCCAGCATGGAAACATCACGCCATTCGTCAACCAAACGATTCAATTCCTGCAACAGCTGGTCCATTTCGGGATAATAAACATCAGCTAGTGCTTCTTTTATTGAAAGCGGCACAGCGGTATTGTTTATATCCTGTGAGGTCAGACCGAAATGAATAAATTCTTTGAAAGATTCCAGTCCAAGCAAATCGAATTTTTCTTTAATAAAATATTCAATTGCCTTAACATCGTGGTTGGTGACTAATTCTATATCTTTAATTTTAAGGGCATCAGCTTCAGAAAAACCGGTATACATTTCCCTTAATTTCGGAAAAACGGAGGCGGGCACCTGTTCCAGTTGTTTCAGCGGAATCTCGCACAAAGTTATAAAGTATTCAACCTCTACTAAAACACGGTAACGCATCAATGCGTATTCAGAAAAATAACCGGCATAAGCTTCCGTTTTCGTACGATAACGGCCATCGATGGGAGAAATTGCAGTAAGCAAAGATAAGTTCATATTTATTTTAAAATTTATTCCCGGTAGCCCGGGATTGTAATTGCCATTCTGATTGAGACTGGTACAAACCAGTTAGATAATGATATAAATACGAATGGCAAATATTTGTTTCAAACACAACCCTTTTTTGAGTGATAATTCGAAAATAAAACGCAAAGTTAATCAATTCTGCCGAATTAGAAAAGTTTAGTAGTCTTGTTGCAGCACTGATTCTTTTTCTTTACTTTTGTTATGCATAACGGACAAATTCGTTGGAATATGTTCAACTGAAATACTTCTGTTTTTTTCCTTTGAAATACTTAAAATTTAAATGAGATACATTAAAATCCATAAAGAAGGTCGATTAATAATTGGTTTGTTAATTTTAATTTTATTATTATTAAACCTGTATTTATACACTCAAATACCTTTGGCTGCATTGGTAGCTAACATTGTTGTTTCTGCATTCCTGTTGTTTTTCTTCCTGTATTTCTTTCGCAATCCTCCCCGAAAAGTGAAAATAGATGATGTGAGCCTTGTGGTGGCTCCTGCGGATGGGACTATTGTCGTTGTTGAACCGGTTGATGAATTGGAGTATTTTGGAGAGAAACGGATACAAGTTTCAATTTTTATGTCCATTTTCAATGTCCATGCCAATTGGTATCCCGTTAATGGTACGGTAATTAAAGCGGTACATCATAGCGGGCGTCACATAGCAGCATTTTTACCCAAGTCGAGTACCGAAAACGAACGTTCAACTGTTATTATTGAATCGGAAGGAAAAACTCAAATTTTGGTTCGTCAGATCGCTGGGGCGTTAGCGCGCCGTATTGTAACATACGCTCATGCTGGTAAAAAATGTCATTTGAATGAACATCTGGGTTTTATCAAATTCGGATCACGTGTTGATCTGTATTTTCCACTGGATACCGAAATCTTTGTACAGGTGGGTGATGCCACCACAGGGAATGAAACTATAATAGCCCGGTTAAATGAATAAATCAATAACACTGGAAGATGCCCAAAAACAAGTGGACGAATGGATAAAAACATTCGGAGTCCGTTATTTTGGAGAGCTGACCAATATGGCTATCCTGACCGAAGAAGTTGGTGAACTGGCCCGTGTAATCGTGCGTACTTACGGAGAACAATCTTTCAAAAAATCGGACGAAGGTGCCAATCTTGCTGACGAAATGGCTGATGTATTGTGGGTTTTGATCTGTCTTGCCAATCAAACCGGAGTAGACCTTACGGAAGCATTTGAAAAAAACATGCTAAAGAAAACGGAACGCGATAATACGCGGCATTTGAAAAATGATAAACTGAGCTAATTGACTGATACAGAAAAAATACTAGTTTCAAATCCCTGATTAACCATTCAACGAATAAACCAATAAACAAAACATATGAGTAAATTTGACGACCTATTTAAGCAATACAATTGCGAACTGAGCGATGAAACAGTAAAACAAGATATCACCGGCATTCTGGATAAACATTATGCAGATAATGATAATGTATCGGTTTACAAACAATGTCTGAACCAGATTGACCTGACTTCATTGAACGGAACCGATACGCATGCCGAAATCATAGCGATGGTTGAAAAAGTGAACCGTTTCAAAACTGTATTTCCACATTTACCCAATGTGGGAGCCATCTGCGTTTATCCGGCCTTAGTGCCCGTTGTAAAAAAACATTTGACGGAGAATATTGGAATTGCTGCCGTATCTGCCGGGTTTCCTGCTTCACAGACTTTTATAGAAATTAAAGTGGCAGAAACTGCTATGGCGATTATGGAAGGCGCTACTGAGATTGATGTAGTCATTTCAATCGGTAAATTTTTAGAAGAAAACTACGAAGAAGTCTATGAAGAATTGTCGGAACTAAAAGCAACCTGCCGTGAAACACACCTGAAAGTAATTCTCGAAACCGGAGCTTTGAAATCTGCCACCAATATCAAAAAAGCCTCCATTCTGGCAATGGCTTCGGGAGCTGATTTTATCAAAACTTCCACCGGTAAAATCCCTGTGGCTGCAACACTGGAAGCAACTTATGTGATGTGTCAGGCAATAAAAGAATGGTATGAAAAAACCGGTGTGAAAGTGAGTTACAAACCCGCAGGCGGAATTGTAACTACCGAAGATGCGGTAAAGCACTATACGATCGTAAAAGAAATTCTGGGTGCCGAATGGTTGAATAATACCATGTTCCGCTTTGGGGCCAGCCGTTTGGCTAATAACCTACTGAGTTCAATCGAAGGAAAAGAGGTGAAGTATTTTTGATGATTAATTTTTACGGGAAGCCGCAAATTCAGCACAAAGAATAAGCGCTTTTTTTACATCACTGTCAACAAAGCCATTGAGTTCTTCGATGGCTTTGTTTTTATATTTATCCATCTGTTCTTCGGCATAAATTACTCCGCCATTTTCGTGAGTAAACCGGGTGATTGTTTGAACTATTTCAGGAGTATAATCTTTATTTTCAATCAAAGAAACAATTTTGTTTCTGGTACTTTCTTCCGAATGTTGCAAAGCATAAATCAACGGTAAGGTTACTTTACCATCTCGAATGTCATTTCCTGTTGGCTTTCCAATTTGTATATCTTCGTAGTAATCGAAAATATCATCCTTAATTTGAAAACAAATGCCCAAATATTCTCCGAAATTATGTAAATGATTCATAGACGACTCATCGGCATTTACCGAAAGACAACCAACTTCGGCACAGGTAGCAAATAATAAGGCTGTTTTCTTACGAATAATTGAATAATAGTTTTCCTCTGATGTTTTTGAAAGAGTATTGTTTGAAATCTGTAATAATTCGCCATCGGCAAGCTCTTCACCAAGTACGGCAATTGAACTCATAATATCCATGCTTTTCGTATAAATACCCCAAATCAGAGATTTTGAGAAAATATAGTCACCTGAAAGTACGGCTATTTTATTGGTCCATTTATCATTCACTGATGGGTTACCTCTTCTTTCCAATGTATAATCTACAACATCATCATGAATTAAGCTGGCTGTATGTAAAAGTTCCAGCGAGATTGCCCCGTTAATTGTAGCTTTATTGACAGTTCCACACAATTTAGCCGACAATAACACAATCATTGGGCGTAATTGTTTTCCGCTTTTTTGAAGTACAAATTCATTTACATTCAGAAGTAACTCATTGTCTGTGCTGAGTGACTCAGCAAATGTTTTTCCAAACAATTGCATTTCCGCCTGTATCGGTTTTCTAATGTTGTCGATATAGTTCATGTGAACAATTAACTATTTATGATTTGCAAAAGTAAACAATTTTGTCGTTTGTTTGGTTCATTATGATAAATTTTGCGCAATTTTTAATTACTTTTACGGACACAAAAGATCAGACTCTCAATGTCTATCTACATAAGCTGGTTTATTTTTCCCCTTTGATTCAAGATTTTATATTATGAAAAAACTATTTTTAATCGATGCATACGCTGTAATATATAGGTCCTATTATGCATTTATTCGCAATCCCCGTGTCAACTCGAAAGGGCTGAACACCTCTGCCATTTTCGGTTTTGTCAATACGCTGGAAGATGTGCTGAAACGTGAAAAGCCAACTCACATAGCAGTGGCATTCGACCCCAAAGGAAAAACTTTCCGTCATGAAGCTTATGATCTTTACAAAGCACAACGTGAAGCAACTCCCGAAGATATCCGTCTGGCAGTACCTATTATCAAAAAACTGGTGGAAGCATACAATATTCCGGTGCTCGAAGTACCCGGTTTCGAAGCCGACGATGTAATTGGTACAATGGCAAAATTGGCTGAAAAAGAAGGTTTTGACGTTTTTATGTTAACGCCGGATAAAGATTACGGTCAGTTGGTTTCGGATCATATTTTTATGTACCGACCTAAACACACAGGTGGTTTTGAAGTTATGGGACCCGATGAAGTGAAAGCTAAATATGACTTGCACAGTCATGAGCAAGTGATTGATTTGTTGGCACTAATGGGCGATAAATCCGACAATATCCCGGGTTGTCCGGGAATTGGAGAAGTGAATGCAGTGAAAC
>JAQTOL010000205.1 GCA_028748945.1 Paludibacter sp. | reverse complement strand
ATAGTATTGTTTTTGGATTGTGGTATGATCGCTGGAGTCTGAAAGCAGGATCAAAATACAATACCGATAGTATCAATGCTGAACCATTAGGAGACCTTCACTTGATGAACTTAAGCACCGATCCGTACAATCCTGTACCGGCAAAGGTTGTAACCCGAACGGTAAACGGAGTTGAGACTTCTTATTATACCAACACACTTTTGCCATTTTCTACGCTAGATCCATCATCAGCAACTTATTATGCTGTTAAATGCGATAGTATCAACAAATCGACTGATATTGGAAGAACATTTAAAATGAACCGTTGGTATCATATTAAATCAGTTATTGATTTTAAAAATAAAAAAATTATTTCATTCAAAATATTTGAAATAGCTTCACCGGGTAACACAAAAACCTTTACCAATTTACCATTTGTAAATACAGGTGCTAAAAATGCTACAAGATTTGAAATTGCAGCAACTCGTGGTAAAAATGAAGCGGCAACCTCAGGCGCCAGCTGTAACTACGAACAACGTTTCGACAATTTTAATATCTTTACCATAAAAGATGCACCTGCTGCTTCTGTAACAATCAGATATAAGGATCAGGCAGGTACTGAAATTAAAACCGCCAGAGTAATTGAAAGTCAGGAAATTGGCACTGTAGTCACTGCAACTGCTGATGATAAACTTTTGATTATTAATGGTGAGGATTATTATTCTTATGATGTTACCTCTGTTGACAGTGTAACCGTACAAACCGGTGGGAGTGAAATTATTTTAAAATTCACGAAAGCTACTCCAGCAGGTACTGTAGTGCATTTGTCTGCTCCGGCTTCATCTGAGCTATATAAAGATGTCGTTGTAAATATAACGGTAAAAACACCTCAGGATATTGTAGTGCCAACCGGAGATGTATTGTTCTTTGTGAATAACATAGTTAAAAACCGTGTAAAATTAGACGTAATCGGTTCCGGATCAGTTACTCTACCAAATTTATTGGTTGGTGACGAAAACATTTCAGCAGTTTATATTGGAGATCATATTAATTATTCATACAGCGATACTGCAAAAATGGTCATTAATATCACTCCTTCAACAGCTTCGGTAAAACCATATCCTGTATACTTTGATCTTGTAGATCAACCTGAATTTACTGCATGGGATAGACAACGTGGTATGACTACAGCATCTGTACGTCCATATTTTAAAGATTTCCCACTTGATTCTTTAGCCGGTATAGTTGTTTCTGACACCGTGACTAACTCATTTAAAGTTGGATATCAATTAGGGGGATCCACATATACTGATGGTAAAATTGACAATGCATTTAACAGGGCTGATAATGTAGCAGTTCCTCTTGGAAGTAGTCGACCTTTATGGGTTAAATTCAAAACACCATGGTTAAATGCCGGAAGTTATAATATATATATTTCACATCGTGTTAGTGGCGACCCAAAAACAAATATGACAAGTATAACCATGGATGATAAAGAATTGTACTTCCCAAATGAAGAAATGTACGGACGTTGGTTCAAATCATGGGCAGGGGCAAACAACATACGCCGTTGGAATGCGAAAGCAGCTACACCTAATTTACGTATGGTTTATCTCGGATCGGCTAGTGTTGATAATTCGGGCACTCATTCTTTAAAAATAAATGTACTCCCTGAAAATGGAGCAACGTACAGTCTGGATATGCTGCAATTTATTCCTGTAGATATGGATTCGTTATCTATTAACGAGACTGCAGCTGTTAGCTTCGCTAAAATGTATTATCCATTGTTTAGCTGGACCGGGTTTGCCTATCAGGCTGGTTACGATGCAAATGCAGTTTCAGCTACTTACGCCGACTACACAAACTTTGCTATTCCATATCAGGTTCAGGATCAATCCGATTTGGGCGAAATGTTTAGTCATACAATTGACAGTGTAGGTATGATTACTAAAACTATCGGTGGCACAGATTACGTTGCCAACTATGTAACCGTATATCGCACCGAGGACAAATGGACCCGCGTATCGGAAGGTTATGCTGATGAAACAAATATGAATTACACCTGTAGTTTGCCAAAAGGTAATTATTATTACGAAGCCATCAAATATAGTGATTTGGGTGATGGAGCACAGGATTATCGTACATTTATTAATAGTGGCTATTTCAAGGTTGGTAATCCAGATGCTGTAACAACACCAACAACTTCTAACATCAAAGCTTTTGCTTATGGCAAAACACTTACTGTCAGAGGTATCAAAGCAGGAGCCAGAATTTTGGTTACCGATTTGACCGGAAAGATGATTGTAAACACAGTTTCTACATCAGATATATTCACTAAAGCTTTGTACCCTTCAATCTATGTTGTTAAGGTTGTATCTGACAATGATATTTTGAGAACAAAAGTGATCGTTAAATAATAAAATTTATTATCCTGAAACAAAAGAGGCGGTCAATATTAGACAGCCTCTTTTGCTTTCATCTCTTTAATAAATCCTTTTTATTAAGTAAACATTTTCAATTCAATTCCTTTTTCTTTTCCTTATTTATCATGAAAAAACTCTCCGGATTTCGTAAAAACATAATTTTATTCTTACTCCTCAGTTTCGCTGCTTCAACGACTCTCCTGGCGCAACGCAAAATGGAAAAACTGGACAGAGGTGTTGTGGCAGTTAAAAACAATTCTTCACTGTATTTTGTCAGTTGGCGGTATTTAGCTACCGATCCGGAGAATATTCAATTTAATCTTTATGCAAAAAAAGTCGGATCAACCGCTACAAAATTAAACGCATCACCCTTAACTGTTACAAATTTTCAAACTACAGGTGGTTCCGTAGGTAATGGAACCCAACTTTATGTAACTACGGTACTTAACGGCATTGAAGGAAATCCAAGCGATATATTTACAGTAAATGCAACCGGTTTTAATTCATATAGAAGTGCGTTTTTGGATATAACTTTTGATCCGGCTAAAGATGGGTTGGATATCTCAAAATACAGTACAAAATTTGTCTGGCCTGCCGATATCGATGGTGATGGAGAGTATGATTATGTTGTTGACCGTTTATCGACTGACGGTTTAAATTCACATAAAGTTCAGGCTTATCTGCGTGATGGCACATTACTATGGACTATCGATATGGGGCCAAATGTCAGTATCGATCAGGGACAAGACGACATGGTGATTGCCTATGATATGGATGGTGACGGAAAAGCCGATGTAGTTGTAAAAAGCAGTGATGGAACCGCTTTTGCAAATGGCAAAGGTGTATTTGGTTCAACAACACTCGATACGGACAATGACGGCATTATTGATTACGGAACACAAAACGTAAAAAATCCCCCTCAATACATTTCTGTAATTGATGGGATGACCGGTTTGGAAAAGAATAGTATCGAAATGAATTATCCTTCCAACTATACCCGCACCAACAAAGCCAACTTTATGGGTGAAGAATATAGCAACCTCAACGGCCACATGGCAATTGTTTATCTCGATGGAAAACATCCAAGTGTAGGGTTTATTTATAAAACAAGGGAAGCAGTGGATCAGTTTCATTATTACTATGCATCTGCCTGGGGATATAATGAAGCCGGACAATGGGTAAATAAATATAACTGGGAAAGAGGTCGTCTCGATGCCGCTGAAGGTCATGGCATTCGGGTAGCCGATGTGGATTTGGATGGACGCGACGAATTGCTGGATATCGGGTACGGAATTAAATATGATGGCACAGTGGCTTTCAATGCTCATATTACTCATGGCGACCGTTTCAGAGTCGGAGATATAGATCCCGAACGACCCGGTTTGGAGACTTTTGCCATTCAACAAAATGCCATGCTGGGAATGCTTTTATATGATTCTTCAACAGGTACATCCATCAGCAAGAAATTTCTTTCGGCTGTTGGTGATGTAGGACGTGGAGAATGTATGGATATTGATTCAACACATTTGGGGTATGAATTTTATTCAACGATGCCCAATATTTACGCTGCCAAAGGGAATGTTATCTACGAAGGATCTACTCCGTTTCCTCACGAAGGTGTTTGGTGGGATGGCGATTTAGATCGGGAAGATTTATCATCTGCCGATGGGAACGGCTTCAATGCAGACGTTCGTAAATACGATATGAATTCACATTCTTTCGGGAACAGGTTAATTGAATTTGCAAAAATGACAAACTGGACCGTGAGATCCGAATATGGAGTCCGACCCGCTTTCTTCGGAGATATTATGGGTGACTGGCGCGAAGAAGTCATACTGGAAAAACATGGTTATGCTTCCGATGGAGTTACGGAAACCTGTCCCGGATTTGTAGGATTTTCAACCGATTATCCAACGAATAAACGGATTTATTGCCTTATGCAAAATCCGGCCTATCGCATGCAGGCTACAACAAAAGGTTATTATCAGTCAGCTTTCCCCGATTATTATCTTGGATATAATATGCCGACACCTCCTGTCCCACCTGTTCTTAAAGCAAAGCTGACATGGAAAAATGGAACCGCTTTCGATAAGACTGCTGCAAATTTCGTTCTGGAAGATGAAAAAATGACTTCTGTTTTCACCGATGGAGATGATGTCATGTTTGATATTTCCGGGAATAATTCTTCCGCCATTCAGTTAAATACCGATCTGGCTCCATCCAGATTATTGGCAATGAATCCAAAAGGGAAAGATTATATTCTTTCGGGTACAGGTAAATTGACTGGAAATATGGAATTACTTAAATCGCAAAACGGGACATTCACATTAAACGGAAATCACAGCTATACAGGAAAAACAACGATCTCCGAAGGGACTCTGGTTGTGAACGGATCATTAGCCGGTCCGGTTGATGTCAGGGCAAAAGGGACTTTGGGTGGAAATGCCATTATTAACGGTGGAATTACGCTGAATCCGGGATTAAATATCGAAGGCGGACGATTATCTCCGGGTAATGGTTTAGCTGCTGATAAACTTGGTAAAATGACTATCAATGGCGATGTGGTGATGAACGGGAAAGTAAATGTGGAACTGGATATATTACCTTCTGCTGCCAGAAAAAACGACTCATTGGTCGTTAACGGAAATCTGACTGTTTCAGGCATAAATAAAGTGGTAATAAAGACGCTTGCAGGAACACTTCCTGCCGGAACATTTTCATTAATTCATTGGACCGGAACTTTAAGCGGAACGGTTGATAATTTTGAAATTGCCGGCATAAGCGGACTGCCCATGTCATTAATTATTGAGAATAATACCTTGAAATTAATAGTTAATTCCGTACGTTCGACTTCCTCAGTAGTATGGACAGGTAGTGAGAGTGCTGATTGGGATTATGTTTCTGAAAATTTCAATTTAGCAAGCACTCCAACTTATTTCGTAAACAATGACTCAGTGCTGTTCAATGATAATGCCATCAATAATACGGTAAATCTGACTGATAATTTATCTACTTCAAAAACAGAATTTACGAATTCATCAGCTTCAATTACGCTTAAAGGAACAGGCGGAATTGCAGGAACCGGAGATTTTATAAAAACAGGTCGCGGATTATTAAATATCGAAACGATAAACAACAGCTTTACCGGGAAAGTACAAATAACCAATGCTGTTGTTCAGGTAGCGTCTTTAAGCGATGCGGGCTCAAGCGGTTCGCTGGGTGCGGCAAGTGCAGCTGCTACAAACTTTGTTCTTAACAACTCCAGGTTAATCGTGAATGCCGTTTCTTCCAATTCAAACAGAGGAGTTACAATGACTGGTAACGACACGATAAATGTACCGAAATCCAATGGTGTTGTTACATTTACCGGCATATTAACCGGAACCGGGAAACTGGTAAAAACAGGAACCGGACAATTGAATATTTCCGGGAATGTGGCTAATAACTACAGTGGGGGAACAATAATTTCAGGAGGAACCATCGGATTATCAACACTCACCATGAACACCAGCGGCTTAGGTAGTGGACCGTTAACTTTCGAAAACGGCGGAACTCTATCCATGTATTTCAATTCCGCCGATTACAATCAGAAACCAACCTGGAATATTACTATTCCACAAAACCAGACCGGAACTCTCAAAGCTTCGGGTAGATGTGTGATTAGCGGAAGTATATCCGGCGCGGGAACTCTGAACTATTATGTCCCTTATGTACGT
>JAQTOL010000204.1 GCA_028748945.1 Paludibacter sp. | reverse complement strand
TGTAGGATATATTTTTGATATTAGTTCATCAAAAACGAAAATTCCTTCGATCATATTGTTGTTAATTTTGGGCTGGGGAGTCCGTCAGGTAACCAGTCTATTTCGAATACCTGTTGGTGACTTGACTCCCTTACTTCCGGTTCTAGGAACCATAGGACTGATATTAATTGTACTGGAAGGATCTCTGGAATTGAAACTTGACAAATCCAGGTTGCCAATGATTGGGAAATCGTCCTTAATCGCTTTTATACAACTGATTGTGCTTAGTTTCACGCTTGGATATGCCTTTTCATATTTTGAAGGTGTCTCATTAAAAATCGGGGTGATTAATGCCATCCCTTTAGCCATCATCAGTAGTGCCATTGCCATTCCCAGTGCCAGGAATCTGATTTCCCACAAAAGAGATTTTGTTACTTATGAGAGCAGTCTGTCGGATATATTCGGAGTGATATTATTCAATTTCATAGCCTTACACGAAACTTTCGGGATGGAAACATTTGGCCTTTTTTCCCTGCAATTATTGCTGCTGGTTATTATTTCGTTTATTTTCTCCGTAGCTCTTGCTTTATTATTAAGCAAAATCAAACATAATGTCAAATTTACACCGATCATTCTTCTCATTATTTTAATTTATACCATATCCAAAATTTATCATTTACCTTCGCTGGTATTTATTCTGTTGTTTGGATTGTTTATCGGGAATCTTGATAAACTGAACCGTTTCAAGATAATTGACAGACTTCAACCCGAAATTTTAATCAAAGAAGTACAGAAGTTCAAAGAACTTAATGTAGAAATGACTTTTTTGATACGGTCTTTATTTTTTCTTCTATTTGGTTATTTAATAGAGACTTCCGAACTGACAAATACTGACACAATGCTTTGGGCTTTAGGCATTACCGTTGGAATATTTATTTTAAGAGCCATTTTATTAAAATTATTCAAATTTCCGATGGAGTCATTGTTATTTATGGCGCCACGCGGATTAATTACCATATTATTGTTTTTATCCATCCCGATAAGTCAAACGGTTGGAATTGCCAACAGATCGTTAATCATACAAGTAATCATTTTGACATCCTTGCTGATGATGTACGGTTTAATGAACACGAAAGTAGAAACTAAATTAACAGAAGAGCCGTTTGAAGAGTATTAAACTCTCAGCTGGCGACCAATACAAAAAATATGACCACTCGATATCTCAATTATAATAAAGTTTTAAAAACAGAATTTACAGAGCGCATTCAAAAAATATCCATCAATGCCGGGTTTACGTGTCCCAACAGGGATGGAAGTAAAGGCAGAGGGGGTTGTACTTATTGCAATAATCAAACCTTCAGTCCGGAATATTGCAAACCTTCCAAAAGTGTAAAGCAACAGCTTGAAGAAGGCATTGCTTTTTTTCATCATAAATATCAGTCCCAACATTATCTGGCCTATTTTCAGTCATACACCAATACCTACGATAAAATTGAAAAGCTGAAAGCAATTTATGAGGAAGCACTTTCAGTACCCAATGTAGTGGGCATTGTGGTTGGTACCCGTCCCGATTGTGTAAATGACGTGCTGCTTGATTATTTTGCCGGACTGTCTAAGAAATTCTACGTCATGATAGAATACGGCATTGAATCGACAAACGATGAAACGCTGAAGTTGATTAACCGGGGTCATGATTATGCCTGCGCCGAAAACGCAATTCGCGAAACCGCCCGACGTGGCATAAAAACCGGTGCGCATATCATTCTGGGTTTACCTACCGAAGACAGGGAAACCGTTCTTTCGCATGCCGGGAAACTATCGGCATTACCGCTAACCTGTTTAAAAATTCATCAGTTACAATTAGTCAGAGGCACTAAAATGGCTGAACAGTATGTGCAATTTCCCGAATGGTTTCATCTATACAATGTAAATGAATATATCGATTTAGCTATCGACTTTTTGGAACGGTTTAACCCGAACATAGCTGTAGAGCGTTTCGTTTCGCAGTCACCTGAAAAATACCTTATTGCTCCCATATGGGGACTCAAAAATTTTGAATTTGTCGATAAAATTGAAAAACGCATGAATGAAAGAGATACCTGCCAGGGAAAATTTTACAGGGAACAGTGATCAGTTAACATCGAAAGTTTGTAACTCATTTAAACACTTTTGTCGGTTTTACGTTTTAGTAAGAAAATAACAATTTCACAATCAAATAAAACACAATGGCATTACAAGTTGGTGACAAAGCTCCGGAAATACTAGGAGTAAACGAAAACGGCAAAGAAATTAAACTTTCCGATTATACCGGTAAAAAAGTGGTTCTTTATTTTTATCCAAAAGATAACACACCGGGTTGTACGGCTCAGGCATGCAGCCTGCGTGATAATTATGAAAATCTGAAAAAAGAAGGGTATGAAGTGATTGGCGTGAGTACCGATAGCGCAGCATCCCACCAAAGATTTATAAGCAAACAAAATTTACCCTTCACTTTAATTGCCGATACGGATAAGAAACTTTCGGAATTATTTGGTACCTGGGGCGAAAAATCGCTGTACGGGAAAAAATATATGGGAACATTTAGAACTACTTTTTTACTTGATGAAAGTGGAATTATAACCCGTATTATGCTGCCAAAAGAAGTGAATACAAAAATTCACGCCGAACAGATACTCGGTGAATAGATGGATACAACAAAACCCAACCTTTATTTAATTCCCCGGTGGGCCGGAAATATTCATTCCGATTGGTACGACTGGTTGGAACTGGAAATTAAAAACAACTATCAAATAGAAATACAGCGACTCGAAATGCCGGACTGGAATGAGGCTGATATTGAAAAATCAACACAATTTCTGGCTGAGAAAATCCCCGAACTGAATAAAAACACTTATTTTATTGGTCACAGTGTCGGTTGCCTGGCAATTCTTCATTTTTTGAACAATAGATTAAAATTGGATCAGGATTTAAAAACTGGCGGATTTTTATTTGTTGCCGGGTGGTTTGAAGTAGATAAACCCTGGATTTCATTAAAACCGTGGTTCAGGACAGAGAACCTTGATTTCCCCCTTCTTTCAAAACAAATAGATTTTAAGAAAGTTGTCCTTTCGGATAATGACCCCTTTACTTCAAATTACAAGCTGAATAAATCTTTATGGGAAAAACATTTAAATGCAGATGTCAGGCTGTATCATGATAAATTACATTTCAACCAACCGGAAGAAAGGGAAGTTTTAAAAGAAATTGAGGAAATGATTTCATATACATTGAAATAAACCGGAGATTAAAACACAAAGTTCAATTTATTACCTATATTTGCGGAAAAAATACGACAAAACTTTATGAGAAATAATTTTAATCCCTGGCATCAGGTATCACCCCATACCGATATAACTGACGTTGTAAAAGGTATTATTGAAATACCGAAAGGAACCCGTGCCAAATACGAACTGGATAAAGAAAGCGGATTGCTCAGGCTGGACCGGGTTTTGTATTCTTCTATGTATTATCCTCACAATTACGGGTTTATTCCACAAAGCTATTGCGATGACCATGATCCGTTGGATATTCTGATACTTTCCCAAATAGAGGTGGTTCCGCTTTGCATTGTCGAAGCAAAAATTATCGGTGTTATGCGAATGTTGGATAACGGGGAGGCCGACGATAAAATCATTGCAGTCGCTGCAGGCGACCCGAGTGTAAATCATTACAACGACATCTCGGAGCTTCCACAGTATTTAATTTCCGAAACAATGAGTTTTTTCGAGGATTATAAGAAATTAGAAAACAAAACCGTCGTGGTAGAGAAATTTTTTGATAAACAAACCGCTTTAACTATTTTGGAAGATAGCTTTAAAATGTACCAACAGCATTACGGCGAACTACATAAATGGTTTTACGGAAAATAATTAAAGTTGCCGCATGTTTTTATTCGAAATAAAAACACGCGGCAACTGCAAATTTTATTTCTTCACTTCATTCACTAGCACCTTTCCATCTAAAAAGTCCTGAATATTCTGAAGGGTCGTTTCAGCAATATTTTCCATGGCTTCTTTGGTGAAAAATGCCTGATGAGAAGTTACAATCACATTATTGAAAGAGAGCAAACGGGCTAACACATCGTCGTCCATCACGATATCGGAATGATCTTCGAAAAAGTAATCGCTTTCTTCTTCGTACACATCCAAACCGGCCGAACCAATCTTTTTACTTTTCAATCCATTGATAAGTGCATGTGTATGAATTAACTTTCCACGACCTGTATTGATAATCATCACGTTTTCTTTCATTTTCTTAATCGAGTCATCGTTAATCAGGTATTCAGTCTCTTTTGTCAGGGGGCAATGAAGCGAAATAATATCGGAACGTCTGTACAAGTCATCAAGCGATGTATATTCCACATCAAACTGTCTGGCAAATTCCCGGTCAGGATACAGATCATAAGCTATTACAATCATACCCATTCCCCGCAGGGTTTGTATCAATATTTTAGCAATTTTCCCTGTTCCTATTATACCGGCAGTTTTGCCATACATATCAAATCCAAGTAAGCCGTTAAGCGAAAAATTGCCATCCCTTGTTCGGGAATATGCTTTGTGTGTTTTCCTGTTTAAGGTTAGCATCAGTGCCAACGTGTGTTCAGCCACAGCATAGGGTGAATAAGCAGGCACGCGAACTACTTTAATTCGATCTTTTGCAGCCGCTAAGTCCACATTATTAAAACCGGCACAACGCAAAGCAATTAACTTTACACCATTATTTACGAGTTCATCGATTACCAGTGCATTGACATCCGCATTAACAAAAATACAAACCACACCGGCACCTTTTGTCAATGCAACATTTTCAGGATTCAAGTGTCCTTTATGAAAGCGAAAATTAAAACCAAAATGCTCATTGGTTTGCTTAAATGAGATTTCATCGTAAGGCTTGGAATCGAAAAAGGCAACTGTTACACTCATAGCTTTAAAATTTAATGACCGGAAGAATTCTTAATTATAAGTTCAAACAGGTATTTTGATACTTGTTTGCAAACATACAACAATGTTAATGAAAAAAAGTTGAGATTGACATAAGTCTTTGGTTTGAAGTTTATTTTAATTTGTCCGATTATTAACTACCAAAGTATAATGACTTTACTCTCCGACTCCGGATTATACGATTCAGCAGCCATTATTTTTTCTCAGATCTTTTTGTCAATCAAAGAATTATTAGTATCTTTGCCCCGCTTTAATAAAAACTAAGTATTAATTACTAAAAAGCTAACAAACAGTATGTTAAATCATTATGAAACCGTTTTCATTTTAACTCCCGTTTTGTCTGATGTACAGGCAAAGGAAGCGGTAGAAAAGTACAAAGCCATTTTGACAGAAAATGGTGCAACAATTACGAATGAAGAAAATTGGGGCTTGCGCAAATTGCAATATCCGATTCAGAAAAAATCGTCAGGTTTTTATTCGTTGCTTCAATTTGATGCCGAATCTACCATCATCGCTACGTTGGAAACACAATTCCGCCGCGACGAACGTGTACTCCGCTTTTTATCCTTCCGTTTGGATAAATATGCTTATGAGTATGCTGAAAAAAGAAAGAGTGTTAAATCTAAAGAAGTAAAGGAGAACTAAACCATGGCAGCAAACAACGGAGATATCAGATATTTGACTCCACCATCAGTAGATGTAAAAAAGAAAAAATATTGTCGTTTCAAAAAAAGCGGCATTCGTTACATCGATTACAAAGACCCTGAGTTTTTGAAAAAATTCTTGAATGAACAAGGAAAAATTCTTCCACGTCGCCTTACCGGTACTTCGTTGAAATTTCAACGTAAAGTAGCTCAAGCTGTGAAAAGAGCACGCCATATCGCGTTGCTTCCTTATGTAACCGACATGATGAAATAATAAACAAGGAGGAAAAAGTATGGAAATTATATTAAAAGAAGATGTAGCTAACTTAGGTTACAAAGGCGATATTCTGAAAGTGAAAAGTGGTTACGGACGTAACTTCCTTATCCCAACAAAAAAAGCGGTTTTGGCAACAGAATCAGCTAAAAAAATGTTGGCAGAAGATTTGAAACAACGTGCCCATAAACTGGAACGTATCAAAAACGAAAGTCTTGAACTGGCTGAAAAACTGAAAGGTATGACCTTGTCAGTAGGAGCTAAAACCAGTACA